>CACYCD010000349.1 GCA_902772755.1 uncultured Ruminococcus sp. | reverse complement strand
TATCAGCGGTTCATCCGGTGCTAAGAGCGTAGGTGCAGGTGAATACGGCGGCCCCTGCGGTACTGTTACCATCGGCGGCATAACCGGAGAGGTCAGCGAAAGCCCGTTCGTCTATCCTCAGGAAATAATAGAAGTAAGTATTGAAAACGACACAAATTCGTTAGAAAAGGGCGATACAGGCACATTCCGGGTATCAGTTAGTCCCCAAAATGCTGTGCCAACATCAGTGACATGGAGCAGCAGCAATACCAATGTAATAACTGTCAATGCTCTAACAGGTGAATATCACGCTGTTGGTCCGGGTGAGGCTGATATAACGGTAACGGTAGATAATATTCACATAGACCAAAAGAGAATTCGTGTTACGGATATATAAATAACATCATTACACACCGACCCGTCAATTGACCGGCTGTGTGCAGACAGGTGAATAAGTAAAACAACAGCCCTGTTATCTCATATCCGAGATAACAGGGCTGTTATCATAATTGTAAGGACTGTCAGTTAAAAACCGTATCTGTCCCAGAAGGAGCCTCCGTCATAATCTCCGAAGAAGCTCTGAGTTGTGGTTGCTTCTGTCGTTTCCTTTTCAGCTGCTTCGATTGTTATTGTGATGTTTTTGGTAGTACCTTTTCTTTCGACGGTAAATTCAAGCTTGTCGCCTGCTTTTGACTTTGAAATCGCATTCTTTACATCAGAGCTGGACTTGATCTCATTGCCGTCAACCTTCATGATCTTGTCGCCTGTCTGTATGCCGGCTTTATCGGCAGCGGAATTTTCTGTTACGGAATATACATATACCATATTCATATAGTCCTGAAGAGTAACACCGATAGCCGCAGGCTTGTTTGTGACATAGCCGTATTTTTTGAGGTCACTCAGAATATTCTGAGCATCGTTTATCGGGATAGCAAATCCCAGTCCTTCAACACTGCCTGTTGATGAGCTTCCCTCGGCTTTTGCAACAACAATGCCGATAAGGTTGCCCTGTCCGTCAAACAAACCTCCGCCCGAGTTGCCGGGGTTGATGGCTGAGTCAGTCTGAAGCAGGTTCATCTTTTTATCATCAATAGTGACTTCTCTGTCAAGTGCGGATATAATGCCGTCCGTTACAGTGCCTCCAAGCTCACCGAGGGGATTTCCGATTGCAACTGCCTTGTCGCCGACTGAAAGCTTGTCACTGTCGCCAAAGGTAGCGACCGTAAGTTTTTCTTCACTCTTAGGCTCTATCTTTATCAAAGCAACGTCCTGATCTGCATCTGTTCCTATGAGCTTGGCATCATACTCGTTGCCGTTGCGGAGTGTTACTTTTATTGACTTTGCTTTTTCAATGACGTGGTTGTTGGTGATGATGTAGCCGTCCTTGTCAATGATAACACCTGAGCCTGCACCTGTCGAAACAGCCTGACCGTAGAAATATGAATAAGATACGGTCTCGGTCGTGATCTCAACTACAGAGTCGGCAACCTTGTTTGTGATCTCCTTGGTGGAGAGTACCTTTCCGTCAGCAGATGAATCGCTTCCTCCCGTGGAACTGCTCTTGTTGATAGTAAGAGCACCCTTGGTTTCAGTCTTTTCATTTACATTTGAAAGCAGGAAGTACGAGGCAACTCCTCCGCCTATTCCGAGAACGGCTGCCAGCACAATGCTAAGCACCAGCACCAGAGCCAACGCTCCTCTTGAAACAGGCTTCTTCTCCTTGGCTACCTTCTTTCTGTTCTGATAGTTGTTGTAGCTGTTAGGCTGTTGGGGTTGTCCCCATTCATAAGAATTTACATTCCTTTGAGGTGTTGCCTGAGTAAACGGCTGCTGATATGCCTGCTGATAAGGCTGCTGTCTGTATGGCTGCTGATACTGTCCGTTGTATAGGTTCTGCTGATTTGAAGCAGGAGTCTCTTCACGTGTAAAGCCGTTATTGCTGTAGCTATCGTTGTAGCTGTTGTCAGCAGTGTTGCTGTATTCCTTTTCGGGAGTACTCTCAGATGAAATATCAACATAAGCATCAGTCTGCTCACTTACCTCTTGATTTTGTGAATGAATGGTAGTCTCATCCGTTCCGTAGTTATTTCTCTCATCTTCAAACATTAAGATGACCTCCTTTTCTTTCGATGATAATAATATAATCCCCCAAAGTGAAAACTATATGAAATAATGGTGTTTGATCTATGGAAAATAATAAAATATTTGTGTAAATGCCCGATATTAGTTTACGGCTGAATATTTATAAAAAATAAATATTGCTTTAATTTTGAAAATGTGATATACTATTATCCACTAACGGAAAAGGAAGAGATCATATATGAAATTCAGCCCTAAAAAGGTTTTGAGTACGGCAGTCCTCATTGCAATGCTGGCTGTATCCACCATCACAGTGGGGATAAGTGCGGTTTCTGTTTCCAATGATGACAACGCCGAATCAACTGAACCCATAGCATCGGAATCCTCGACCGAGGAAACACCTGCACAGAGTACGCAGGAAACTGAGTCCGCTACCAAGCCGACAACTCCCTCAACTACAAAAAAGCCGAAAACCACGAAGCCCACAACATCGACCCAAACAACCACAAAAAAGACGGTCAAGCCCGTTATCCCCAAGGTTGGAGCTGTAAAGAGTGTCAAGAAAACGTCTTCCTCAACAAAGAAGATCAGGATAGAGTGGAAGAAAGCCAAGAATGCTACTGCCTATTCGGTGTACTATTTCAGCCCCTACGAGAGAAAGAGTTATATAAAGCTAAAGGACGTAAAGGGTACAGCGATTTCCGTGAAAAATCTAAAATCCACCACACCCTACTATTTTAAGATAACTCCGTTTACCAAAAAGGGCGGAAAAATCTACACGGGAAATTCCGCAGTGCTGAAAACCGCCACAAATACCCCTGCAATCAAGGGCTTAAAGGTAACTGAGATGACAGCCGCCAATGTTTCGATCAGCTGGAACAAGCACGATGACATCGTAACAGGCTATACCGTGTACCGTGCCAGCCGAGTGAGCAACAGCAAATATGTTCCGTATAAGACAATTGTCGGCAGAAGCACCACCACTTTCACCGATACTGATGTTCAGTCAGGCAGGGTTTATTATTACCGTGTCAAGGCTTACAAGACCTATAAGGCTTTCCAAAAGACCTACTATTCAAAGCTCAGCGGTTCAGTCGTAGCCAACTGCGGTTTGGGTAAGTTTGAGTTTTCCGTCAAAACGGAGCTTTCCAAGGCAGTTCTGTCGTGGAAAAATTCCGCCTCAGCCACAGGCTACAACATCTATTACTGCGGAAGCAAAAACGGTAAGTACAAAAAACTCGGTACTGTATTTGGCACACGCTACCGCACAAAGCTGTTAAAGCCGGGCAAGAGGTACTATTTCAGAGTTATCCCCTACAAAACGCTCAACGGAAAAACCATCAAGCCCTTCTCTTATGTGACGCACTCAAAGGTGATCACAGACAAGATCTTTGACAGATCGGTGAGCGGTACATATATAGAGGTAAGTATTCAGGATCAGCACCTCTGGTTCTACAGAAACAACAAGCTCTATATAGACACCCCTGTTGTAACAGGAAACAACGACGGCGTACACAACACGCCCAAGGGTATACACGAGATATACCAAAGACTTTCACCTACAGTGCTTGTCGGCGATGACTACAGAACTCCCGTTACATACTGGATGGCATTTACATACGATGGCTGCGGCATACACGACTCCACTTGGAGAAGTGATTGGGAGTACGGCGGTACTACCTATATGGGCAACGGCTCACACGGCTGTGTAAACACCCCCTACAGCAAGGTAGCAAAGATATATTCAAAATCTTATATCGGACTTAGAGTAATAGTTCACTAAAAGTTAAGCGGTCACATCAACTGACGTGACCGCTGTATTTATATCCTTTTCCTTTAATTACCTTTTTGATGGTTTTATCATCTATGGAATTATTCAAAACAAGAGTTACGGTGCCCTTATTATGGTCAGCCGTAGCTTCTTCTATTTGAGGAAGTGCTTCGAGTGCTTGCTTTACCGTGGCTTCACAGTGACTGCACATCATACCGCTTACCGCTATAACCATTGTTTGTTTTTCGCTGCTCTGATTTTGCTCGGCAGGATTTTGATTTATCCTTCTGTCGTTTTTGCCGTCATAAATTTTCAGCGTATTCAGCCTGAGAGCATTTGTCACAACGCAAAAGCTGGATAGACTCATAGCTGCAGCTCCGAACATCGGACTGAGCTGTAAGCCAAACAGCGGAATAAATACACCTGCCGCCACCGGTATACCGATTATATTATAGAAAAATGCCCAGAACAGATTTTGATGTATGATCTTCAGCGTGCCTCGGCTCAGTCGTATTGAAGCAGGTACATCTCTGAGCTTGTTTTTCATCAGCACGATATCCGCCGCATCAATGGCAATGTCCGTACCCTTGCCGACAGCAATGCCTATGTCTGCGGCAGTCAGGGCAGGAGCATCGTTGATGCCGTCACCTACCATCAGCACCTTGCCAAGTCCCTGCAGCCGTTTGACCTCGGCTGCTTTCTCATTGGGAAGAACTCCCGAGATCACCTCGTCCACACCGGCTTCTTTGCCGATGGCAGCTGCTGTTATTTCGTTGTCGCCCGTGAGCATAACTGTCCTGATACCCATATTCCGCAGTTCGTCAATTGCAGTCACACTATCATCTTTTATCACATCTGCCACTGCAATGATACCAAGGAAGCTATCCGTTGATGCAAACAGCAGGGGAGTTTTTCCGAGTGAAGCGAGGCGGTCGTATTCCGAACGGTATTTTTTCGGAATAGAAATATTTTTGCCGATATATTTTAAATTTCCTCCAAAAATCGTCCTGCCGTCCAATTTACCCGACAGACCACTGCCCGATACCGCCGTAAAATCACTCACGGACACTGCAGTGAGGTTTTCAGCCTCTGCTTTTTTTATGACAGCCTTTGCAAGCGGATGCTCACTCAGCTTTTCGAGTGAATAGGCAATTTTCAGAAGTTCTGTTTTTGAAACCCCATCAGAATTTATTATATCGGTTACCACAGGTTCACCGTTTGTGATAGTTCCAGTTTTGTCAAGCACAGCGATCTGAGTTTTTCCCGTATATTCCAGGGCAGAGGCGTTCTTAAACAGTATGCCGTTTTTTGCCCCCAGCCCGTTGCCGACCATAACCGCAACCGGCGTAGCAAGCCCTAACGCACAGGGACAGCTGATAACAAGCACGGATATTCCCCGTGCAAGTGCATATCCAAAGTCAAAACCGCAGATCAGCCAAACTATGGCGGTTACTGTGGCAATGCCCATAACAGTAGGTACAAATATTCCCGAAACCTTGTCGGCGGTTTTTGCGATCGGTGCTTTGCCTGCGGCAGTGTCACTGACAGTCTGAATGATCTGTGCCAGAGTGGTGTTTGCTCCGACCTTATCCGCACGGCACTTCAAAAATCCCTGCTGATTTATAGTTCCTGCCGATACGGAGTCGCCCTCTGATTTGTCAACGGGAATGCTTTCGCCGGTAAGTGCCGATTCGTCCAGCGAACTGCTTCCATAGATAATTGTACCGTCAACAGGAATACTTTCACCCGGTTTTACAGAAAAAATATCTCCTACACGAACCTCGTCAACAGAGATGGTAACTTCATCATCTCCACGCATCACAGTGGCAGTTTTAGGGGAGAGGTTCATCAGTCCCTTGACTGCATCGGTGGTTTTTCCCTTAGAGCGTGCTTCAAGCATTTTTCCCACAGTGATAAGCGTAAGTATCATACCTGCCGATTCAAAGTAAAATTCGTTCATATAGTACTGCACGTCAGGCAGATTTGAATGGACTTGAGCGTAGGTCATACAAAACAGGGAATAGGTGCTGTAAACAAATGAAGCCCCCGACCCCAATGCAACCAGGGTGTCCATATTGGGCGAGCGGTGTATAAGTCCCTTAAAGCCGTTTATGAAAAAACGTTGATTTATCACCATAATTACAGCGGACAGAAGCAACTCAGCCAATCCCATGGCAATGTGATTTCCCTCAAAAAATTTCGGCAGCGGAAAACCAAGCATCATGTGTCCCATTGAAATGTACATCAGCCCTGC
>CACYCD010000348.1 GCA_902772755.1 uncultured Ruminococcus sp. | reverse complement strand
GGCAGTCTTGACCCCGACAGCGGATGTGTAACTGTCGGTAAGGATGTGACCCTCGGATATATGGAGCAGCACGCCTGCAAGGATGAGGGGCGTACTGTCTATGACGAGCTTCTCAGCGTATTTGCTCCGCTGATGGAGCTTGAACACCGTCTTGAAAAAATGCCTGAAAAAATAGAGAATGCAGACGGTGACGTATCAAAGCTCATTGAGGAACAGGAGGCTATGCTCTCAGAGTTTCAGTCAAGAGGGGGACTGACATACAAGAGCCGTACCAAAAGTGCCCTTGCAGGGCTGGGCTTCAGCGAGGAGGATATTTATACTCGGGTAGGAACACTGTCGGGAGGTCAACGCAGCAAGCTGAGTCTTGCCAAGCTCCTGCTGTCGGGAGCAAATTTTCTGCTTCTGGACGAGCCTACCAACCATCTTGACATAAATTCCGTAGGCTGGCTGGAAAATTATCTAAAGGATTTCGACGGTTCTGCAATTATAATCAGCCACGACAGATATTTTCTTGATGCTGTCACAAACAAAACCATGGAGCTGTACTGCAAGCATCTTGTTTTTTACAAGGGGAACTATTCCGCTTTTATTGAAAAGAAGAAGCGAGAGCAGGAGAGCATAAAAAATAAATATGAAAATGATTTAAAAGAAATAAAACGCATAGAGGGCATAATAGCCCAGCAGATATCCTGGAGCAGGGAGCGTAACTTTATCACTGCCGCAAGCAAGCAAAAGGAGATAGACCGCATCAAAGCTCAGCTGGTACCGCCCGAGGACGAGAACAACAGTCTATCCTTCCGCTTTGAGCTTAAAAGTGAAACGGGTAACGATGTAGTTGAGTGCAAGGAGCTTTCAAAAAAAAAAAGAAAAAATCTGCTATTCAGAGATCTGTCCTTTAAGCTGGTAAAGGGTGAGAGAGTATTTATAATGGGAGGCAACGGCACAGGCAAAACTACGCTGTTTCGTATGCTTATGGGCAGGCTTATGCCCGACAGCGGATATATAGACTACGGCACGGGCGTAAAGATCGGCTACTTTGATCAGATGCAGTCAAATCTTGACCTCGACAAAAATCCCTTTGACGAGATACACGATGAATTTCCCCTGATGACTGAAACTCAGGTCAGAAGCTCCCTGGCACGGTTCAGACTTAGAGGTGATGATGTATTCAGAAAAATTTCCGAGATGTCGGGAGGGGAGAGAGCCAAGATAAATCTTCTCCGCCTTATGCTCAGGGGAGATAATTTCCTGCTTCTGGACGAGCCTACCAACCACCTCGACACCTTCTCACGTGAAAGCCTTGAAAAAACACTCAGCGAGTACAAGGGTACTCTGCTTGTGATAAGCCACGACAGATATTTTATCAACAAGCTGGCTGACAGGATATTGTATCTCACCGAGAATGGCTTTACGGAGTACCTCGGAAATTACGATTACTTCCTTGAACGCACTGCAGATGCCCCTGCTGAGCAGACAGGCTTATCAATAACCGCCAAAAGCCGAAAAACCGAAAAACCCGTAAACGAGTACAAGCTCCGCAAGGAGGAACAGGCGAGAGAACGCAAACGCAGAAGTGATATTTCAAAACTGGAAAAGCTGATTGAGGAGCTTGATGCACAGATAGCACACCTGAACGAGCTTATATCCGGTGATGAGATAAGCTCAGACTATGAAAAACTGATGGAATGTACCGAAAAGCTGAATGATTTGCAGACCCGTCAGGAAGAAGCGTATGAACAATGGTCCCTGCTTGATGAGCTGTAAAAATGAGTGTTTGCAAAATTCACGCAAGCAATAAATCAGCCAACAAGCAGAGTGTCAGTCCCGTTAGTGTGGGAATAAAGAATGATAGGAGAGTCCATTTTATGCTCTTGGTTTCCTTATATATAGTAAGCAGGGTAGTTGAGCAGGGATAGTGCATAAGCACAAGTATGATCATACAGACAGCGGTTTTTATCGTCCAGCCGTTTGCCGTCAGAAGCTGACCCAGCTCTTCAATGCTTCCGCAGTCAATCAGAGTTCCGCCTCCGCAATATGCCATCAGAATGATCGGAATGACGATCTCGTTTGCAGGAAAGCCCAGGATAAAGCCGATCAGTATCTCTCCGTCCAGACCGAAGCACTTTCCCACAGGGTCAAGAAATGTTACGATGTGTTTTAAGATAGTGTTGTCACCGATCGTGACATTGGCACATATCCAGATCAAAGCACCCGCAGGCAGTGCCACAGCCAAAGCTCTCAGCAGAACAAAAACAGCTCGGTTCTTGATTGAATCAATGATCGTGTGTAGTATTTTTGGTTTTTTATACCTTGGCATTTCCATAACAAAGTTTTTTTCTTCATTTTTTAAAATCGTGTGTGACAGCACCCACGACCAAAGCATAGATATAATTATGCTTAGAATTATAAAGCCTGTAAGTATCAATGCAGAACAGAGTGAACGCAGCTTTGAGTGAAAAACCGAGGTCATAAATATCGTTATTACTGCGATAAGCGTAGGAAATCTGCCGTTGCAGGGTACAAAGTTATTTGTAAGTATGGCATTCAGACGTTGTTTTTCGTTTCCGATTATCCTGCACCCTGTCACACCGCAGGCATTGCACCCGAAGCCCTGACACATTGTAAGCGACTGCTTACCGCTGCAGCCTGATTTTTTGAAAATATTGTCAAGGTTAAATGCCACCCGAGGAAGATATCCGAAATTTTCAAGCAGGGCAAAAATCGGAAAGAATATAGCCATAGGCGGAAGCATCACAGCAACTACCCAGGTGACGGTTTTATAAATTCCGTCAAAGAATAAAGATTCCGTCCAGAGCGGTAGGGATAGGTATTCTGCACAGCTTCTTAAATATTTTTCTACTGCGGAAAATAATTCGCTCAGCCATTCGCTCGGATAATTGGCACCTATGATAGTGATGTACAGAACCAAAGCCAGCAGCAGTATCATAACGGGTACTCCCGTGCCGGGTGAAGTAAAAAATCTATCCAGCCTGCTTTGTGTATCACCCGAACGATCGGTCACTACCTTTTTTATAAATAATTCCTTGTTTATACAGCTCTGAGGAATAAGCGGAGGTGTTTTTGAGAAAATAGGTTCTTCAACTACACGCTCGATCTGCTCTATTCCGTTTTTATCGGAGGCTTCTGCGGTTATTACGGGCAAGCCCGTGATCTTGCACATATTGCCTATATGGTTACCAATACCTGACTTTTTTGCACTGAGGTATTGATTTACACAAATAACCGTGTTTTTTGCGATTGAGCGAGTTTCTTCAATAAGCGTCAGACTTTTGCATAGGCAGCTTGCATCGGTAATTATCAGCACAAGGGCATCGGTATGTTCCTTCAAAAAATCTCTGCTGCACTTCTCCTCTGCACCTGCAGAGCTGAGGGAATATATCCCCGGAAGGTCAACTATCTTTATGTCCTTATCCTTTAAGTAGCTTTCGGAAACCGCTTCAACAGTTTTGCCCGACCAGTTACCAATATGCTGGTTTTTACCCGTAAGTCGATTAAAGATGGTACTTTTACCTACATTTGGATTTCCTACCAAAACTACCATATTATTCTTCATATCTTACCTCAATATCCTTTGCGGTATCATTTCTTACTGCAAATATGCCGTAAAGTGTTTTATAAGCACAAATACCCTTGCTCATACTTTTAAAAAGCGGAATAACAGGTGCACCTTGATAAATACCGTATTTCATAAGCTCCTTATCATCTCCGTTGATTTTTTTAACTGTATATTTTTTGTTTAGCTCGGCTTCACTCAGCAAAATATTATGTGACACAAAATCATCCCTTTTGCTATATGCTATGAGTAGGCAGAGGATTTGTGCCGATAAAAAAATTTTAAAAATTAAAAAAATAACTGGAAAAATCTCTTTGAATATGATATTATTACAACGTCAGCAAAATAGCATATAGTAAGGATGGTATGTATGTATATTACTTGTTTGGATCTGGAGGGAGTTCTTGTCCCTGAAATATGGATAGCTTTTGCGAAGGAAAGCGGTATCCCCGAGCTGAAAAAAACAACCCGTGATGAGCCTGATTATGACAAGCTTATGACTTGGCGTTTGGGTGTTCTGAAGGAACACGGTCTGGGTCTTAAAGAGATACAGCAGACTATAGCTAAGATCGACCCCCTGCCCGGAGCAAAGGAGTTTCTTGATGAGCTTCGTTCAATTTGTCAGGTGATCATTATCAGTGACACCTTTATCCAGTTTGCAAAGCCTCTTATGGAAAAGCTGGGTATGCCTACGATTTTCTGCAATTCACTGGAGGTTGCGGAAAACGGTGAGATCACCGACTATAAAATGAGAATAGAAAATTCAAAATATTCCACAGTAAGGGCATTGCAGTCAATAGGTTACGACACGATCGCAAGCGGTGACAGCTACAATGACCTGGGAATGATACAAGCCAGTAAGGCAGGATTTCTGTTCAAAAGCCCTGACAGCATAAAAGCAGAATATCCGCAGCTTCCTGCCTTTGATGAATATGACGATTTGCTTGATGCAATAAAAAAAGCAATGGTCTGATACCTCCGGCATTATTTCCGCATCATTTTTTGGTGCGGATTTTCTTTTTCCTATTGAAAATCAGAGTGGTTTTATAGTAAAATAGTATTATAGTATTATTTTTTGCCTTGGTACCGATCACTATGAAAAATTTGATTTTTCCGACCATAAAGAATTATAAAACCGAATACTTTAAAAATGATATCCTTGCCGGCTTGATAATCGCCGCTATGACTATACCCATCTCAATGGGCTATGCCCAGGTGTGCGGTCTGCCTCCTGTCTATGGCTTGTACGGTGCTGTGCTGCCAACATTTTTGTTTGCAATGCTGTCCACATCTCCTCAAATGGTTTTCGGCGTTGATGCCGCTCCCTGTGCTATTGTGGGCGGTCTGCTGGCTTCGCTCGGCATTGCTTCCGCTTCGGAGCAGGCGATAAGCATAATTCCCCTCATTACCCTGCTTGCCTCCGTGTGGCTGTTGATCATGTATCTGCTGAAAGCCGGCAGATTGGTAAATTTTGTTTCCGTTCCCGTGATGGCTGGTTTTATCAGCGGAATTGCAGTTACAATAATTATGATGCAGTTTCCAAAGCTTCTCGGCAGTCCTGCGGGTCAGGGTGAGCTTATTGAGCTTTCTGTCTGTATTTATAAAGCTTTCAAAGCTCCCAATTGGCTTTCCTTCGCTTTGGGGATAGGAACGGTAGTGATCATCACGGTATCAAAAAAGCTTATTCCAAAATTCCCGATGCCGATTTTTGTAATGATCGCAGGCGGTATCTCTACCTCTGTTTTCAAGGTACAGGAGCATGGGGTCAAGCTGCTTGACAGCATACAGAGCGGACTTCCGCATATTTCTATACCGTATGTTGACTATACACAGCTCACCGAGGTCATCGGTACAAGTATCACGGTGGCGATAGTTATCTTTGCGGAAACACTTCTGACAGAGAATAATTTTGCTTTGAAAAATGATTATAAGATCAGCGACAGCAGAGAGATATTTGCGTTTTTTTCGGCAAATCTCGCTTCCGCATTTACGGGCGGAGTCCCCATAAACGGCAGTGTATCCCGAACGGTAATGTCAGAGCAGTTCGGCGGAAAGAGCCAGCTTGTTTCTGTGCTTAGTTCTGTTTCGATGATATTTGTACTGCTGTTTTGTACCGACCTTATCAGTATGCTCCCCGTCAGCGTTTTGACCGGTATAGTTATATCAGCTCTTTTGGGTGTTATTGAATTTGATATGATCAAACGACTGATAAAAATTTCCAAGATAGACAGTCTGATATTCTTTTCTGCATTTTTCGGTGTGCTTATTCTGGGTACTATTTACGGTGTTATGATAGGCACATTACTGTCATTTGTTGCGGTGATAGTCAGAGCATTAAATCCTCAGCGGACATTTTTGGGTGTTATCTCCGACAGAGATGGATTTTTTGACTTAAAAAGAAATCTCAAAGCTTTGCCTATCAAGGGAGTGCTGATGTACCGTTTCAGCGGAAGTCTTTTCTTTGCAAACATAAACATCTTTCAGGACGACATAGAGAACCACATCACCGATGAAACAGAGGTTGTCATCGTGCAGGCAAGAGGAATAACCCACATTGATGTGACTGCCGCCGACCGTCTGGAGCTTATTTATCAAAAGCTAAAGAGCAGGGGGATAAGGTTTTATTTTACCGAGCATCTGGGAACTGTAAACGATCTTCTGCGTCAGTACGGTCACGGACATTTGATAGATGATAAGGTCTGCATACGTCAGGGGATCAAGGCTCTTGAGGAGTGCGGGATATTTCCGCCTTATGAAACAGCTGACTGTCAAAAGGATGAGGTGAATATTGCCGAGACAGATGAGGTCAATGAGCTGCACGAATACGAGTGGGCATACGGTGCAGATGCAGAAAAAATTCAGCAAGCAATAGAGATTGCTTCAAAATAAGGAATAATAAGCGTGGATATACTGGAAACATTAAAAAACAAAGATGAAAATATGCGTCTTGTCAAATGGATGATAAAGCTCGCAAGACCCTACTATAAGTACATAATTACGGCACTTATCATAAGCCTTGTTTCAATGGTGATAGGTTATGCAGGTACCATAATCGGAAAATATATTGTTGATGACGCCACCAACGGTGAAATAAATATCCGCAATATCACATTTATGGGAGCATCTACCATTATTTCAATATTGGTTGGTATGGTGAGCAGTATTCTCGGCAACTATATAAGCGAAAAGTTTTCATTCTCGGTGCGTGTCAATATTTATGATGATATTCAGCGGAGCTTATGGCATAAGATTTCCGGATTTCACAGTGAGGATATAGTTACCAGACTCACAAGTGATGTAAATTTTATTTCCGACGGACTGATTGGGATAATCCCAAGTACTTTTTTGATAATATGTCAGCTGTTGATATCGTTTTTCATTCTGTTTCATTACGATCGAGAGATCGCCGTATTTGCCTTGATACTGGGTCCCATAGGCACTTTCGTTATGCTGTTTTTCAGACAGAAGTACAAGAAG
>CACYCD010000347.1 GCA_902772755.1 uncultured Ruminococcus sp. | reverse complement strand
CGCTTGCGGTAGTTTTCATACTCGGCAAAAAGCCTTACGTAGGAATCCTTCTGCTTGTTCAGCTCTTCCCTTAGCTTATCCGCCTCGGTAGGCTCTGATTTTTCTTCCGGTGTGGGGTCATCTTCAAAAAATTCTTCCACATTGAAGTCATCTGCCTCTTCGACAGTTTTTTCTCGCTTATCCTTATCTTTAGACATTTTCTCTATCCCCCTCATCTAAGACTTATCCGGTTGCCGAACAGTCTATTTTAATTCAATCAAATCATTGATCAGATCTCCGCATTTTTCTGCCACATACTCTGTGGCAGAGATGATCTCGCTGTAGCTCATACGGCGAGGTCCGATGACAGCCACGGCACCTGCGGTAGTGCCGTCCAGTGTGTAATGAGAAACCACTGCTGCTGCGTTCTTCAGCTCATATCTGCCTGTTTCTGCACCGACAAAAACCCTTGTGCCTGTGCCTGAAGTCAGCAGACCTGCCACACCGCTGCGGTCACTCATAAACTTTACTGCATCTCTTGCGGAATAGATATCAAAGTCACTGAGAAACATCAGCTTTGTAGTACCGCTTTCAAAAACAGACATCTGAGCCGCTTCCTGAGCCGCTTCACTCACAGCAATGAGGACATTAGGCATAAACAGCGACAGCTCACCAAAGCTGAGTGCAGTGGTCTGAATGAATGCACGGTTGATCTCGATCAGCAGAACTCCGCAGAGCCGTTCGTTCAAAGCTCTTTCAAAAACTCTCAGCATATCATCACTGAGTACGTATTCGGTGCGGAACAACCTGGTTTTGACTGTACCCGTGGAGGTTATGACAACCGCCATACCCGTGTGCCGTCCTGTGCGTACAAACCTTATCTTGTGGATCCTTGAATTTGTATCGGCAGGAGTTGTAGCCACAGCACAAAACTGTGTAAGCTCCGAAAGCACCGCAGAGGCTGTTTCAAGTACGTTTTCGGGAGAAGATGAGTTTTGCTCCATTCTGCCGTTGATGTACGCCGTCACACGCTCGTTGAGGACTGCCCTATTCATAAGATTGTCAAGGTAGTACCTGTAACCGCTTTCGGTTGGCACTCTGCCTGCCGAGGTGTGTGGCTGGATCAGGTAGCCGGAGTTTTCGAGTGCGACCATTTCGTTGCGTATTGTGGCACTGGACACGTTGAAATCAAGCATTGCCTGGAGTGTTCTTGAGCCTACTGCCTCACCGTCGGAAATATAGCTTTCTATAACACAGCGAAGAATTTCTTTTTTTCTTTCCGATAAAGCCATACCTCACCTATTTGACCGTTTGAGCGATCTTACTCTGATTTTGTTTTTAGCACTCTTATATGTCGAGTGCTAACTTACATTTACTACTTTAGCACGGAGAGTGCTAATTGTCAATAGTTTTTTGAAAAAATCACATAATATTCAAAAAATAATTTTTCGGTGGCTATAGATTATGGATATTCAAAAAAATTTTGAAAAAAGACTTGATTTTTCTTTTTAAATGTGGTATCATTACTACTGCTTTATGATTTAATACCTTTTTGGAGGTGAGACAATGCCAAACATTAAATCAGCTAAAAAGCGTGTTAAGGTTATCGCTACAAAGACAGCACAGAACAAGATGATCAAATCTAACCTGAAGACTACAGTTAAGAAGGCTTATGCAGCAATCGAGAATAACGATGCTAACAAAGCTGAGGCAGTTAGTCTTGCTGTAAAGAAGATCGACCAGGCTGCAGCTAAGAAAATTATGCACAAGAACACAGCAGCCAGAATGAAGTCATCTTTGGCAAAAAAGGTAAACGCTTGATCGAATTTAAAGCAGAGCTTAGGCTCTGCTTTTTGCTTTGGATTTTTTCTGCACGCAAAAAGCACGGCAAATACCGTGCTTTAGTAATTCAGGGAGGAAGTTCTTCCGGTGGAAGGTCAATTTCCTTATCCGGAACGGTGGGATCCGTAGGAGTGTTCGATGTTGTGATCACATCTTCCGCTCCGAAAGTGAGCTTTTCAAAACTGGGTGAATCATAATTCTTTTTCATAACATACCTCAACTGAAAAATTTTTTATCAGGCATACATAGTATCCCAATATGCTTCGGCAGCTCTGCCGTACTTACGCATCTCTTTAACAAGATTTGCGAGCAGTGCATCGGAAGAGTTCTGCTGATTAGAAACCGTTGAATCAATACTATACTGCATTGTATCGCTTACAACCGTGTTGTTTTTCACAAATTTTACTGCAACTGCGGTGGACATCTGAGTCGCTGCAAGACCCTTGAATACGAACATATACTTGTTCTGATCTGCAGAAGTCAGTGTGGCAACATCACTCATATCATAAACCCATGACTGAGTTGAACCTGCATCTAAATTGGTTATCTCTGCGGTAAGTCCGTCAAGACCTACACCGGCAGGAAGCTGAAAGCCAAAATTCATACTGATGGCTTCGGTTATCCCGACATTAAGGCTTGCCCAAGTAACCTCGGCATCGCTTATTTTATTGGTTCTTGCCAGAACAGGATTGAGAGTTCCAAGCTGACATGTAGCCCATGCAGCCTGCTGAGTCGTCATAAAGCTGTTTATGGGAGTAGAAGTGTCGCCCACATAAGCCTGTGCAGCAGTAGCATAGTTCATAAGGTGAGCAAGCAGACCGCACTCTTTTTCCTGCAAAGCTGTCAGTGAAGCAGCTGATTCATAGCGATCAAGTCTTGTTTTACAGTAGGTCTTTACACCGTAGACAAGTGAATCGCTGTAATAAACAACTCCGTCTTTAACTCCGTAAAGTCTTGCATAGATATCCTTGTCGGCATCACAGGGGTTTACGCCCTTGAGTCTGAACTTATATCTTGAATTTGCGTCCGGTGTACTGCTTTCAGGCGACAAAGTTTTACCGTTGGCTATAACATAGAAGCTGTCATATCTGCTGACAGCAGCACTGTCTACAAAGTAATTGAAGGTCAAGTCGGATGCAAGACTCAGACTGACGCTGTAGAATCTCAGCGGATTTATCATTACAGCCGTATCGATCTTGCCTCTGTTTACATCGTTGTCTGCATCGACAATAATGCTGTCGCTCATATTGTCAGCCATAGTGATCGCAGAGGTCACCGCAGCACTGCCTGACTTCTTGATAGTGAATTTTGCGGAAATAACCTTGGTACGGGTCGCAAAATTCATTCCGTAATCAATGTCGTAAGCGGAAAAATAGATGTAACCGGATTTTCCCGTATTGATCAAAGGATTCTTTACAGACTCATCAACAACAAGGTCATCGTCGCTGGTGTAAGTGAGGTATTCGGGGTCATACTGAATATATCCCTCAAAATCCTCTACTGCTTCCGTAGTGGTCATATAGAAATCCACTCTGACGGTTTTCATTGCGGTTGTGACCGAGAGTGTATCAGACGCATTAGGACTGACCGCAACTGTTGCCGAGACCGACATCAGCGATATCATCGGGCACAGCAAAGCCACAACAAGTACAAACGACCACAGCTTTCCATATACTTTCATTTTAATGCACCTCCAAGGCATTATTGGCTAGCCTTATTATAACCCATAAACGATAAAATTACAAGAGTTTTT
>CACYCD010000346.1 GCA_902772755.1 uncultured Ruminococcus sp. | reverse complement strand
TGTGTTTCTCTGCTGTACGGAGTTACGGGCAGCGGCAAGACCTCTGTGTTTATGAAGCTTATAGAAAAGTGCTTTGATGACGGCAGAGGAATAATTCTGATGGTACCCGAAATAGCACTCACCCCACAGCTTGTAAGAATATTTGTGGGTAGATTCGGAAGCAATGTAGCAGTGTTTCACAGCGGTCTTTCAATAGGTGAACGGCTTGACGAGTTCAAGCGTGTTCAAAGGGGAGAAGCTTCACTTGTGCTTGGCACAAGAAGTGCCGTCTTTGCTCCGCTGAAAAATATCGGGCTGATAGTGCTTGATGAAGAACAGGAGGGCTCCTACAAAAGTCAGCAGACGCCCAGATTTCACGCACGGGATATAGCAAAATTTCGATGCACCTGTCACAATTGCCTGCTCCTGCTGTCCTCGGCAACTCCCTCGCTGGAGAGCTTTTACTACGCTAAAAGGGGAGTGTACAGACTGGTTTGTCTGACCGAGCGTTACGGCACAGCGACCCTGCCCGTTGTTAAAGTGGTGGATATGAACGTTGAGGCAATGGAGGGCAACTATTCCAATTATTCCTCAACGCTGAAAAAGCTGATGGCATATAATCTCAGCCACGGCAGGCAGTCTATAATTCTACTCAACCGCAGGGGCTACAATACCTTCATCAGCTGTCGCAGCTGCGGTAAGGTCATCACCTGTCCGCACTGCTCTATTTCAATGACTTATCACAGTGCCAACAACCGTATGATGTGCCACTACTGCGGATATTCTTCGGAATACACAGATGAATGTCCCGAGTGCCACAGCCATTCACTCAGATTGAGCGGTTCGGGTACTCAGAAGGCAGAGCAGGAGCTTGTCAATATGTTCCCCAATGCAAGGGTGCTGAGAATGGATGCAGATGCGACCATGACAAAGAGCAGCTATGAAAAAAAGCTGACTGCCTTCGCCAACGGTGAGTATGATATTATGATAGGTACTCAGATGGTGGCTAAGGGACTTGATTTTCCGAATGTTACACTTGTCGGTGTACTCAATTCCGACCAAATGCTGTACAGTGATGATTTCAGGAGCTATGAACGCACGTTCAGTCTTTTGACTCAGGTAGTAGGCAGAAGTGGCAGGGGAGATGTCGCAGGCTATGCAGTGATACAGACCCATACACCGGAAAATTATGTAATATCGCTTGCCGCTCGTCAGGATTATGACGGGTTCTACAGCGGAGAGATAGCACTCAGAAAAGCTCTGCTCTATCCGCCGTTTTCGGATATCTGTCTTATCGGTTTTTCGGGAGAAAATGAAGAAAAAACCGAAGCCTGTGTAAACAGCTTTTACACTGATTTTATTGAGCTTATAAAAGAAAAATATGCCGATCTCCCCCTAAGAGTGCTTATGCCGGGACGTTCGGCTGTATACAAGGTCAGCAACAAATTCAGATATAAGATGATCCTCAAATGCCGAAATACCATCAGCTTTAGAACGGCAGTCAGAGAGATGCTGAAAATATATTCTTCAAACACGATCTCAAAGGGAGTTACTATATCTGTAGATATAAATCCTCTTTCATTTAATTAGGTGATAAATATGGCTATCAGAAATATTGTAAAAGAGGGCGACGATGTCCTCCGTAAAAAATGCCGTGAGGTAGTAAAATTTGATTCTCGTCTGCATACCCTGCTCGATGATATGGCAGAAACGATGCACAAAGCCGAGGGTGTGGGTCTTGCCGCACCGCAGGTCGGTGTTATCCGCCGTGCAGTCATAGTAGATGTGGGCGAGGGAGTTATAGAGCTTATCAACCCCGTGATAATTGAACAGGAGGGAGAGCAGACCACCGCCGAGGGCTGTCTGTCAATGCCGGGAGAGTACGGTCTGACAAAACGCCCGATGAAGGTCAAGGTCAGAGCACAGGACAGAAACGGAGAGTTTTTTGAGGTCAGCGGAGAGGGCTTGCTTGCAAAAGCTTTCTGCCATGAGCTTGACCACCTGGAGGGCATACTGTATAAGGATATAGTTATCCGTATGCTTGATCCGGAGGAGCTTGAAGAATGAGGATAGTTTATATGGGTACGCCCGATTTTGCCGT
>CACYCD010000345.1 GCA_902772755.1 uncultured Ruminococcus sp. | reverse complement strand
TACACAAGCGACTGATAAATATTATGCACCGCATCAAGCTGTGAGAAACTCTCAGCCTGATGCGGTGTTTTTAAATTTAAATCATATCAAAAAATCACCTCAAAACCGATCGGGCTTTGAGGTGATAACATTATTTAAGAACATAAACATTTACGTTACGTCTGCCGAATACACAGCAATCGCTGTAGGTATTCATAAAGAGGTCAACGATAGCTGCACCGCTCATAAGTGCTCCGCCTGTGTCAACGGCTGTTGCATAGCCGTACACATAACTGCCGTCTACTGCTTCTATATAAAGCTTGCTTCCGTAGGGGATAATGTACGGATTTACGGCAACTCTGCCGACTGCTACTCTTGCACCTGTTGCAGTGCCTGAGCCTGCCGGTGCGGTGTAGGCTGTACCCGAGCCGGTGAGCTTTCTAGCGTATACAACTCTTTTTCCCGTGTTGTCCACAAAGGAATTTTTGGGGATAGGCTCCTTTATTCCGATGACAACTACCTGCTTGACGGGCTTTTTGACGAGTTTTTTGGAAACGACCTTCTTGCTGACAAAGCTTCCGTCGTGATAGGTTTTTTCAATAACTATCTTCTGCTTGCCGTTGACACCCTTGGTCTTGATCTGCTTCTTGCCCTTGTTGAGCTTGTTGCTGTAGACCTTCTTGGTCTTGAACTTGACCTTCTTGGTTTTTGTGACCTTCTTCACGCTGACATCAGTGTACTTGATGTTCATTCCCTCTTTAAGCACAGTGCTTTTTTGGGGAGAAACCTTGTCGTACTTGTCAACGTCAACACCCAGGCTTTCGAGTGCCTCACTGACATTTCCGTTGGGAACAGTGTAGGTATCCTTCACGCCCCTGAGGGTGATCCCTACCTTAACGCTGTCATCAACAGTGATCTTGGTGCTGTCTGTCAATTCCGTATTAAGCGAGGGCTTCACCTTGGCACTCTTGCGGAGTGTGATCCTAGCCTTCTTCAGAGCGTCGGAAACAGTACCCTGCTTCATAGTTACGGAGTGCTTCTCTCCGTCACAGTTGATGGTGACGTTGAAAGCCTTGGGAGCAGTCGTGGTGACTGCTTCTTCATTATCTGTTGAGATTATCTCATTTTCTTCGGAAATAATATTGTTGTTTGCATTGATCTCGGTGGTTTCATCAAGAGCGGACGCTGAAAAAGCAGATACAGCCATTGTCGCCGAAAGGATCACAGCGGTGATCACCTTTTTTGATAAGCTCTTGTTTGCCATAGTAAGCAACTCTCCTTTGTAAGCACCTGTTTTGAACAGGCGGTTAAGTATTTTGCAGTGGTTTCCCAACTGCGATTGACAGTATAGCAAGGTATTTTGTGCGTGTCAAACAAATCTGAGATTGATTTTTTGTGCAAACCGCTGAGATGTTTTATTAAATTCACAGCTCTGAACGTTCGATAATTCTTGTACGGAATTATCAGACGGAATTATCTGTGCAACCTGCCGATTTTCTTATGTAACAACGCTGTAATTCTTAAATACGTGAATTACAGCGTTTTTGCGTGTTTTTTGGGCGTTCGGGCGGAATATTCGGTTACAATCGTGTAACGTTTGCAGACAGCTGTAACCAAATCGCAGGGAGATAATTACAACATTGGAATACTTTCGCCTTGAAAAAATCAGCGGTCGCTGATAATTTTTTTGAAAATCTGTTTTTTTTGACTTCAAAGACCGCTTTGCATATTGAAATAAATGTGTTATTGTGTTATAATAATTGTAACTGCAAAAATATTTATTATGAGGTGCAAAATGTCGGTAAAAGTAACTCTGCTAACGCATACCCCCCTGCCCGAGCAAACCGTGGCAATGGCGGCAAAGCTCTGCTATTCGTCATCGGATATCGAGCATATCAGAGAAGGGCTTGATGAGGAAAAAACCGTTTCCTTCCTCAATATGCTGACGGATCTCGGTCACGGAAGCCCCACGGAGCACGCCTCGTTCACCTTTGGCATAGAGGGGATATCACGTGCCTGTTCACATCAGCTGGTGCGTCACAGGATAGCCTCCTACAGTCAGCAGTCCCAGCGTTATGTAAACGGCGAAAGCTTTGACTTCGTGACCCCTCCCGAGATCTCAGCCTGCCCCAAGGCACTGCAGGAGTACAACAGGGTGATCGATATGCAGTCACAAGCGTATGCAAAGATCCGTGATGCCCTGCTTGCAAATTACATTCGCAGACATCTGAATACCACCGAGGATAGATCCGATGAAAGCCTTATTGCAGAGTTTTCCGCTTCTGATAAAAAGCTGTTCAACTCCTTTGTGAAAAAAGCAAACGAGGACGCACGGTTTGTGCTTCCCAACGCCTGCACCACCAAGATAATTTGCACCTTCAACGCAAGGAGCCTGAGCAACTTTTTTGCACACCGTTGCTGTAACCGTGCACAGTGGGAGATACGAGAGGTGGCACAGCAGATGCTGCTGCTTTGCCGAGAGGTCGCACCCACTCTGTTTAAGAACTGCGGACCCGCATGTCTGTTCGGTCCCTGCCCCGAGGGAAGTATGAGCTGCGGCAGAATGAAAGAGATGAGAGAAAAATATGCAGGGAAAAATAATAGTAATTGAAGGTCTTGACGGCAGCGGTAAGGCTACACAGGCGGAGATCTTGTACAATACCCTGTTGAAGCAGGGTGTGAATGTAAAAAAACTCACCTTCCCCTGCTACGACAGCGACAGCTCCGCACTTGTGAGAATGTACCTCAACGGGGAATTGGGCGATGAACCCGACGCTGTCAACCCGTATGCCTGTGCAGCGTTCTATGCTGCGGACAGGGTAGCCTCCTACCTGAGCAGCTGGAAAAAGGATTATGACAGCGGAGTGTTGTTTATCTGCGACAGATACAGCACCTCAAATCCGCTCTACCACATCAGCAAGCTTCCGAAAAGTGAGTATCGGGACTACCTCGATTGGGTGAACGATTTTGAGCATAACAAGCTCGGCATACCGAAGCCCGATGCAGTCATCTACCTTGATATGCCGACGGAGATAAGTCAGAGGCTTATGTCAAAGCGTTACAGCGGAAACGACAGCAAGAAGGATCTGCACGAGAAAAACAAGCAGTTCCTAGACCGCTGCAGAAGCTCTGCAAAATTCTGTGCGGACAGCCTGGGCTGGCACGTGATAAGCTGTGCCGAAAACGGCGAGCCACGTTCGATAGAGGCTGTTGCAAAGGAAATTTATGAATTTTTGTCGGGAATAAAAATATGTTAGATTTCAGAACGCCCACAATAGAGGACAGACCACGCTATCAGACAGCACTGGAAAATACCGATTTTGAGGGCTGTGACCTGTCATTTGCGAACACGCTCATCTGGTGCGGTCGGTATGATGTGAAGCTGGCTTTTAAGAACGGCTTTGTATTTAAATCATATTTTTCCGACGGTATGCCCGGAGGATATGTTATGCCCTTCGGCGGTGAGGATATCAGGTGGGCTGTGAACGAGCTTTTGACCGATGCAAGGGAGCGTGGCATAGATTATCCGCTCATAGGCTTGCTGACAGAGGATAGCAAGTCCGCACTGCAGGAGCTGTTCCCCGACAGGTTTCGCTTTGAGGAAATTCGCAGTGACGCCGACTACATATATGCCCGTGATGATCTGGCATTTTTCAGGGGCAGACGCTATCACGCAAAACGCAACCACATCAGCCAATTCAAAAGAGAATTTCCCGATCACGAATACAGAGAGCTTTCACCCGAGCTTTTTGATGATGTGCTGAAAATCACACGGCTTTGGGGAGAGAATAAAAAACAGAATGATATTGAAAATTATTTTGACGATTACGGCATCGTAAAAACAGCACTGGATCATTTTGCGGAGCTGGAGCTGTTCGGCGGTGTTCTCTATGCCGGCGGTGAACCCGTGGCAATGACGATAGCTTCAAGGATAAGAGGGAATATTTGCGATATCCACTTTGAAAAATCCGTCAGAGAGTCAGCCTACGCCGTGATCTGCAACGAAGCCGCCAAGTCCGCCAAGGATTTTGAATATATAAACAGGGAAGAGGATATGGGCATAGATGGTCTGAGAAAGAGCAAGCTCTCCTACCGTCCCTGCAAGATACTGACCAAATACTACGCATTTTCGGAGAAAAGAAGCGATGAGTAAGATAGAATACAGGTACGGCGAGTACAAGGACTTTGTTTCGATGAAGAACATCTGGATAACCTGCTTCAACGACACGGCTAAGGGCTTCAGGCTGTTCTGCAAGAACATTGACAAATACGGAAGGTACTATGTGGCAAGCGACAAGAATATGGCTGTAGCCGCACTGTATCACATTCCCTGCACGGTGGACGGTCAGCAGTGCCACTATCTCTACGCCGCCGCCACCCTGCCCGAATACAGGTGCCGTGGGATAATGGCTAATCTGGTGAAGTTCAGTCTGGAGGACGCCGCCGCAAGGGGGGACAAGCTCTCGTTTTTGTATCCTGCAAATCCGCATCTGTGGAAATATTACGAAAAACTGGGATATATCACCGCCTGCAAAAGAAAGACAGTCACCCTCAGCCGTGAGGAACTGATGAATATTGCAGAGTACGGAGGTTTTTGCGTTTCACTGAATATGAGCGGTATTTTCGCCGTGAGAAATAAGGTGATGAAGTCAAATGCACTGATATTCCCCGATCTGTATATGAAGTTCACGATATCCGCACTAAAGCACTACGGGGGCTACGCTGTCACCGGCAGTGACGGATATGCCCTTGTTGCCGAGGACGAGTACGGCAAATGCACCGTGTCCGAGCTTGCCTGCGACCCCGATTACCTCAATGTGCTGTTGGGCGAGCTGCTGGAAAATACCGGTGCAGATGAATTTACGCTGAATTACCCTGCCTGCTACACAATTTCCGATAAGGAAACAACGGCAGATGACGGAATGTTAAAATATCTCTCAGACTATAAGCTCAAGGAAGCCTATATCGGACTGAGAAATCAATGAAGGAGAATACTATGGTTTATTTATTCATTGCAAACGGAACAGAAGAGGTCGAGGCGATAGCCACCCTCGATGTGCTTCGCAGAGGCGGAGTTGAGGTCAAGACTGTAGGCGTAGGCGGAAAAACCGTAACGAGCAGTCACGGCGTTGTGCTTACGGCAGATATTGAAGAAAGCGAGCTTGACACGGCTTCGCTTGAAGCGGTCATTCTGCCCGGCGGTATCACCGGCACGATAAACCTCGGCAAGGCTCAGACGGTGCTTGACACCGTTGAATATGCGTACAAAAATGACCTGCTCATAGCCGCCATTTGTGCCGCCCCCACGATACTCGGCAAAAACGGCTATCTCAGGGACAAGAAAGCAACCTGCTTCCCCGGCTGTGAGGGTGATCTGAACTGTGCGGAGTACACTGCGGACTTCGTGACACAGGACGGAAACATCATCACGGGCAAGGGTGCAGGAGCAGCACTGCGGTTTGGCAAGTGCATACTTGCAGCCCTCAAGGGTGAGGCAGTCGCAGAGAAAGTGTACGGTTCACTGCAATGTCCGAACTGAGCATACAGGAGAAGAAAGCAGAGCTGAGAGAAGCCCTAAAACAACTGCGTGCCGATATCCCTGCCGAAAAAAAGCACTCTGCCGACACGGAGATGATCAGCCGTCTGCTGATGACAAAGGAATATCACAACGCAAAAATAATACTCTGCTACTACGGAACAGGCACGGAAATTGACACAAAACCGCTGATCTACGCCGCCCTCGCCAACAAAAAGCGAGTTGCCCTGCCCCGATGCAAGGGCAATGAGATGGAGTTTTACTTTATAAAG
>CACYCD010000344.1 GCA_902772755.1 uncultured Ruminococcus sp. | reverse complement strand
TGCGGACGGTACGGAGGATATCAAAGAGGGAAAAGCCAATTGGTCAAAGAACTTTGCACTGGAATACAGTGATGAAGATTCCTTCCACACCGATAAGGGCTGGTTCCACTATGACTTTTTGACGATTTCGGGTGCTTCCTCTAACGTCATAGACAAGGTGTTCATAAACTATCCCACCGAAACAGAGTCGGGCGACAGCGTTGCCGACTGGAAGAACAAGGTTGAGATACAGAGCAACGGCAGTCTGAAATTTGATACAACGATCAAACAGGCGTTTACAAAGGAATCTTCCGATATCCTCCTTGCCCTCGGATACAAAAATTGCAGTGATGAATACATCGGCAACTTCATCGAGGGTGTGCAGTGCGGTATTTCCGTACAGTTGGATATCCCCGAGGCGTTGACCGCTAAATTTGACAATAAAGTAAAGGTATATCTCAACGGTGAAGAACGCAGTGATGTTGAGGTTATCAGATTTGATACATCCCTTTATGTCACAAGCTACAACACTGTCAATGTCAAGTCCGGCAAGATAATCGATCCCATGCCGGTATATCACATCAAGCCGTTCGAGATCTCGTCAGGAGAGGAAATCTCACTTAACGACCTGCTTGTTTGTGATGATTCAAGCGTTGAGCTAAGCTGTTCAGGCGACTTCTATGCAACCGACAGCAAGTATGATGCAAATGAGTACATCGAGTATGATGCAGAGAATAACACCTTAAAGGCAAAGAAGGAATTTCTGCATACATATACATACAGCGGCAAACAGCTCTATGAAAAGATCGGTATTCCGCTGCTGGTTACTTACGATCCCAACCACGACGGCAATGCGGATATGACATTTAAGGTTACCGAGCAAAAGATCATCTATGCAAAGAAAGCCGATAAACCGGCACTGCCTGCCGACAAGGTGATAAAGGTAACTGTTAAGAACCCCGACGGAACAGTATTTTCAAGCGAAAATATGACAGTTTCCGGCACAACCATCAGTGTAGAGATACCCGAGGACACCTTTATCAGCGGTGCAAAGGACAGCAGCAGATATACTGTTGACTACAGAAGCGGTGCCGACAAGATAGACATCGGCGGTTCCAAGGACGGCGACGAGATAACCATCATGACCGCACCCATTGACAGCATTAAATTCTTTGTAGGTGCTGACGGTGTAGAGTCCGACTGCGGAACTATTCAGGGAATCAACCTCTCTGTTGACGGCTCGCACTGGATGTCGGGCGGACGCATAAAGAATCTCGACGCTGACACAAGCTATGTACTCAGCTATAAGCAGGGTATAAACGGCAATATTTATTCCAAGGTCATCAAGACGGCAAGCGAAAGCTTTGAGGTCTTTGTCGGCAAAACTCAGGTAACTGACGAAAACACCGGCGACCTTGAAAAAGACGGCTGGCATTATGATATACCCACGGGAACGCTCACTCTAAAGGATTTCAGCCTTGAATCCGATGGAGTCGTTGCCGAATATATCTCGATTGCCGGCTTGCAGGGAATAGGTACAACGGCACTGATCTACTCTGCACAGCCCATTACGATCGAGCTGATCGGCAACAATAAGTTGAAGAAAAATTCAGGCAGTGGTCTGTCGGATTACGTGATCTATTCGCCGAAGAAGATCACAATAACAGGCAACGGCAACCTCGCTCTGACCGGCTGTGACTATATGAGCCGAGGTATCGTCAGCGATAAGGGTGACATTTATCTTGAAGGAACAGGAAAGCTTTCCTTTAATAATGTGGGATACGGCTTTGCAGGCTTTAGGAATGAGCAGAAGGAATACGATACAACAGTTTACTACATCAACGGAGAAATAGAGTATATCCCCTGCTATGTTTCAGAGTACAGTGTGTATATCGGAGCATTGATTTATGAGAAAAACACCATAAATACTTCCAAGGCTGTTCACAGCTTCAAGATCTACGGCGGAGAAAAAGGAGATACACTCTGTGATGCATCAGACCTTGCCGACCTTGTGAAAAAGCAGAGTGACACCCTGCGTATTGTTCCCGACCATATCTGTGAAAAAGAGATCGCAACCCCCGAAGCCTACGTATCGGGTGACTGCTCGACAGGCGTTACCTATTACAAGAGCTGTGCCTGCGGTCACATCGACAGCGAAAAAATATTTACATCCGATGTCGCTGAACATCAGCTCGTTCACCATGACGGACAGAACGCAACCTGCACCACAGACGGCTGGGAAGAATATGATACCTGTGAAAACTGTTCCTACACCACCTATAAAGTACTTCCGGCAACGGGTCACAATTTCATCCACCACGACAGGCAGGATTCCACCTGTGAGCAGAAGGGCTATGAGGCATACGATGAGTGCGAAAACTGCGGAGTTACTACCTACAAGGAGCTGCCGCTT
>CACYCD010000343.1 GCA_902772755.1 uncultured Ruminococcus sp. | reverse complement strand
GTACCGTCTGCAAGTGTGGCTGTCAGCTTGAACGGTGAGAGGAACTTGAACATATTGTACTCGTCATTCTGAACAACATTCACATGGACGCTGTAGCTGTGGTAATCCTCGGCGACAGCATCGGCAGGCATTCTCTCCTTGGTGTTTGTGTCTGTCCAGTAGACTTCTTTTACTTTATAGCGTGCGTCCTTCGGCACCTCGGCTGTGAGGTCAAATTTTTCTCCGACTGTGGGAGCTTTTATTCCCGATACCTCGATAATCGGAATTTCGTCAGTAACGGTAACGGTAAGACTCTTTTTCACCTTGTCGGGGCAGTTGACTGTGATGACACTCTTGCCTGTTTTTCCGCCGAATACCAGTCTGCCCTTGTCGTTGAGGGTAGCAACGGATTCATCGGTCGCTTTGAAGTCGTTATAGTCAAAACCTATGCTGGAGTTCATCGGGTCGGGGAGCAGTATCCAGACCTTACCGCTCTCTACCTGACCGCTCTTGAGCTTTTCAAGAGTTGTCTTGTACTCATCCTTTGTAAATCGCATGGTCTTGGCTTCAACTTCATAATTCAAAATTTCGATAGCCGTAAAGAAATTTCTTCTTGTGTTGGTACGGTACTGTGCATAAACCTTGTAATCGTATGCACTCAGGTTGGGGATCCTCTTCTCTTCAAAGAAATCCTGTGGGAACTTAGCCGAAGGCATTGCTGACTTTGCGGTAAGCTTTAGCCCTGTGTACTCCTTGGTTTTGCCGTAGCCGTAGTAGATCACATCTGTGATGTACTCGTCCTCATACAGACCTCTTACATTATTCAGTGTGAGTGTTGCAGGCTTTGATGAAGAAACATAACTTCCTGTTTTCTTCACGTCAAGAGAACCCTTGAGTACACCCTTGTCGGGATCTATGAGGTGAGAATAGAACACCTGAACCTTGTCATAATTCTTTGGCCAGAAGAGATTTACAACTGTTGCCTTACAGAAGATCTTTTTGCCCTCCAGCTCCTTGGGAATGTAGCAGGTATCTGTGTTTGTAGCAAAATATCTGTTGTTGGCAAGCGAGAGATTTGCGTTTGGATCTCTGTTGAGAATACCCGTTGCAGTGGTCATCTCGTGGGTATAGGCGTGGAGCATCTCCGCTGTCCATTTTTTCTGATTTATCGGCAGTCCGTTGTCGCCGTAAAGATCCTTGTTCGGGTCATCGGGGTCAATGGTATTTACATACTTATGCCCGTCACTGCCGACCTTCCAGTATTCATAGGTATGATATTTCTTGTTGGCAAGATCTCCCTTGTAGATATTGTCAGTACCTGCGATCAGTTCTTTATTGCCGTCATCATCAACAGCATACCACTGATAGTAAACGTCAAATATCTTCCTGCCGAGGTAGTCCACCTGACCTGCCTTGCCGTAGTTGATCTGTATCTTTGCCGATTGACCGTACTTAGGCTCATTTACCCACTGCAGCGGTGTGTAGTCCTCTACCTTGGTTTCACCGCCGAGGTCTTTCAGCTCGTCTGTATTGTAGCAGCGGAACAGCATTGAGCTTTCGCACTTTGCAGCGTCCAGCTTGGTGTGGTAAGTACCGTTGCCGTCATAGTCATAATTGAGCAGCTCGTCAACGTCGAACACTATGCGGTACATATCGCCGGGCTTGTAGCCCTTGAAGGAGGAGTTCTTGCGTTTTATCTGTGATTCCATTGCACGCAGGGGCAGCTTGCACTTTAAGCTGTCGTTGCTTGCACCGTAGACAGCCTCTCCCAGCGGAACGTCCTCGCCGTAAACACCGCTTTCGCTGATGTTTTCACGGGTAAGGGGGTCAACTCTGTATATCCTGTATCTGAACCACTTCAGATTGCTCTTGTAGTTGTAGGAATTTATAGAGCATTTTCTGGTTGTGGGGTCGATAGTGTCGAACATAGAAGCCCACTGAGCAGCATTTGCTTTGTTATTCAGCTCTGCCATCATCGCTTTGTAAGCATCACCTGCATAATCCGTGTTGATGTTGATATAAGCTTCACTATTAAAATGCTGTGAGAGAGTAATGCTGTTATTTCCGACCTTGCTCTTGCCTGTCACCACAAAATCGCCTACAACAACGTTGTCTATCTTTTTGCCGTTCTGGTCAACGGGTGTATTGTAGTACCAAACGTCGGACGCATCGAGGTTTTCACCCTTTACATCTGTGTCGGTAAGGTCGGGAACTACAAAGTAGTTGGCTGAGTTTACACTGTCGAGCGGATAGGTGAACACTTTTTCAGTCTGATTGTAT
Source organism: uncultured Ruminococcus sp. (assembly GCA_902772755.1). Classification (GTDB taxonomy): domain Bacteria; phylum Bacillota; class Clostridia; order Oscillospirales; family Acutalibacteraceae; genus Ruminococcoides. The sequence goes on along the minus strand of CACYCD010000343.1, from coordinate 2,302 downwards.
GCACCGGTGCGTTCATTCTCTCCGTCATTCTCCCACGATTTTGAAAGATCGGTAGCGTCCTCTCCCTCATACTGGGTCTTTAGCTTGAATGAATAGTTAGAGTTGGTGAGCGAGGTGTTGGGATATACCTCCAGATACTGCTTGTACCTAAGCTCGGTATCACCGCAGAAAAGTCTGTAGTGATATACCTCGTCATTTTCGCCCTTATGCTCGTCCATAAGCACCAAAGCACCGTCGCCGTATTTGTCAACGACCTGTATTCTGCCGTCACGGATAAAATTCCTGTTGAAGGAGTCTATGCCGAGGTTCACACAGCCTGCCGTGCCAGGGAATTTGGTAAAACCGTTGCTCTCGTCACCCAAGCCGACATTCATATATTCATAGTAGTTGCGGAAGGTACCACCCTTTACCATTACGTTTCTGGTGTCAAGCGGAATGGGAGTAACGCTGTTGTCCTTTGCAAACTCGTCCTCATTCTCAAAGAACAGATTTTGCAGTCCGTTTGTTTCGGAAACATGGGGAACATACGAGCGTGTTGTCATATTTCCGGCTTGATCTCTTTCGTGCTGGATAAAGGTCTGTGTATCATTTGCCTTTACAAAATTGAAAACATTTGAGCCTGAATATGCTTCAAAAGTTCCGCCGTAGATATAGGCAAGACCGCCGAAGTACTTGTTTGTCTTTTTGTTGATAGTCTTTTGACGGGTAACCTCAATAACAGCATTTCTGTTGTTGGGCGAAGAACCATAGCCCTTGTATGTGCCGTCATAAGAAACAAAAGTACCTGCGTTGCCAACGTGAACGACTGTTCCGAAAATAGACTGGGTCATTCTTGATTTTTCATCATTGCCTATCATACCGACAATGCCGTCAACCAGTTCAAAGCCCTTGTCAACCATAGAGCTGATCTTGTCCTTGTTGAGGGTAGCGTCAACTACCTTCTTTTCGGCTTCTGCTATTTTGGTGTTCTTGTCGTTCTTTGCGGTGTTGTCCTTGTTGGACTCGTTTTTCTTGTCACCCTTGCCCTTCTCTTTTTCGTCAACGGTCTGATTTCTGCCCTTGCCCTTGGAGTCATCTGCTCCGGACTGAGGCGTACTTTCTTTCTTCTCATCGGGTGCACCCTCACCTGTCTTTTTGTTGGTTGAGGGTTCGCCTTCGGTTCCGTCATCATCACCGGTATCTCCTCCGGTGAGATTTTTGAAGGATTCATTCAGATCAAGACGTGCGGCATCTGCGGCTGATATGCCTGTGGCATATTCGGCTATGCTGACGCCCAGGCTTACGGCAGAGCCGATAACTGTCTTTAGCTTTGACCAGCTGAAATTGCTCTTTACCTGCTGTTTCTGTCTGCCTGCCTGGAAGGTTCCGCCGTAGATAACAAGGTTTCCGTTATTTACCCAGAACATATCACGGGTGGTGTAGTAACGTATTTCGTACTTAAAGGGATTTATCATATATCCCGTGAATGAGATGCTTCCCGTTCCCTTGCCGTTGGGGTTACGCCAACGGCTGGAGTCGATTATGGTGAGGGTAGCACCCTTTTCAATTTCAAACATGTGGCAGTTGTGATACTTCGGCACAGTTGTCTGTGCGGTCTTGTCGTTCTTCCTGTTGGAATCATAACGCATTGTCAGAGCATATCCGTTGAGGTCAAACACCTTGTCGGTGGTGATCTTGATAGGCTCATACATTACGTCCTTGTAGTAGCCACGGTCGGCATTGCCGTCCAGTGCCACATACTTGTCAGCCGGATCGGTAGAGGTGAGCAGCTGTCTTACACTGCCCTCGTCATTATCCCTGACCGTCATGGTGTGGGTGTGCTTCCAATTGAAAGAATTTTTCTGGTAATAGGTTTCGTCAACTGTTTTTGACTCAAACTTTCTTGCGTCAGCCATGGCATCGTTCTGATTGGTATACGGATAGTCGAAGTCGATAGTCAAGTCCGTATTATCGCCCGAAACCGTGATGACGCTCTTGCTCTCCTTTGCCTGTGCAGGCAGTGCGGAAAGCGGGATCATGCCGGTGAGCATACACAGCGTAAGCAGTATACCCACGGCACTTTTTACAGCTTTCATCGTTTTCCTCCTTATTATGGATTGTAAAATTCCGTACACACTCAACTCCAAATGTATACAATAACACAAATACATTATACACTATTACAGCACCGCTGTCAAAGGATTTTTATGAATTTTTTCAATTAAACAAACCGCCCCGAAAATTCGGGGCGGTCGTATTCAGAAATATCAAATTAATCTCCATAATCTTTTAACTCAAATGGTATTCCGGTTGCGGTATTGCT
>CACYCD010000342.1 GCA_902772755.1 uncultured Ruminococcus sp. | reverse complement strand
TGAAAGAGTCATCAAGGGACACCCCGTTATGCTCAACCGTGCCCCCACTCTCCACAGACTCGGTATACAGGCTTTTGAACCTGTACTCGTTGAGGGTAAAGCTCTTAAGCTCCATCCTCTTGCCTGCACAGCCTTCAATGCTGACTTTGACGGTGACCAGATGGCTGTCCATGTTCCGCTATCTGCCGAGGCACAAGCCGAAGCCCGATTCCTCATGCTTGCTGCCAACAACCTCCTCAAGCCCTCTGACGGTAAACCTGTTACTGTTCCTACTCAGGATATGGTACTCGGCTCATATTACCTTACTCTCGACAAGGACGGCGAATTCGGTGAAGGCAAGATATTCCGTGATACAAACGAAGCTATCATGGCTTATGAGACCAAAGCTGTAAGCCTTCACGCTAAAATAAAAGTTCGCCGTGAGGGTGAATGGAACGGTCAGAAAAGATCCGTTCTCATTGATACAACTGTCGGCAGAATAATATTCAACCAGCCCATACCGCAAGACCTCGGCTATGTTGACAGAACCAAAGAAGAAAACTTCATGAAATATGAAATAGACTTCCTCGTAGGCAAAAAACAGCTCGGTCAGATATTCGACAAATGTATCAAAAAACATGGCACTCAATTGACCTCCGTTGTCCTCGATGATGTTAAATCACAAGGCTACAAGTATTCAACCAAGGGTGCTATTACGGTTGCCGTATGCGATGCCGAGATTCCTCCTGCAAAAAAGGAAATCATCAAGGATGCCGAAGGCAAGATAGACAGAGTCACAAAAATGTACAGACGTGGTCTTATGTCCAATGAGGAACGCTACAACAATGTCCTCAAAATATGGGAACAGGCTACAAAAGACGTTACTGAAGCACTTCAGGGCAATCTCGGAAGATACAATCCTATCTTTATGATGGCTGACTCAGGTGCCCGTGGCTCTATGAACCAGATAAGACAGCTTGCAGGTATGCGTGGACTTATCGCCAATACATCAGGTAAAACCATTGAAATCCCTATCCGTGCAAATTATCGTGAAGGTCTTAATATACTCGAATACTTCATCTCATCCCGTGGTGCAAGAAAAGGTCTTGCCGATACTGCTCTCCGTACAGCCGACTCGGGTTATCTTACAAGACGACTCGTTGACGTTTCACAGGAGGTCATCATCCGTGAAGAAGACTGCGGTACAACAGACGGTATCGTTGTCTATGACATAAAACCCGATAAATCTGTTATCGAGACAATGCACGAAAGACTCCTCGGCAGATATCTCTGCGAGGACTTCAAGGATGCTGACGGCAATGTACTTGTATCCTCCAACAAGATAATGGATGACCATGATGCCGATATTATAGTTGACAGCGGTGTTGAAAAAATCAAGATCCGCTCAATCCTCGACTGCCGTGCAAAACATGGTGTCTGCAAAAAGTGCTATGGTTCCAACCTTGCAAACGGTATGCCTGTTACTATCGGCGAGGCTGTCGGAATAATTGCCGCACAGTCCATCGGTGAACCCGGTACCCAGCTTACAATGCGTACCTTCCATACAGGCGGTGTTGCTGGTGCAGAAGATATCACACAAGGTCTTCCCCGTGTCGAAGAACTCTTTGAAGCAAGAAAGCCAAAACGTCTTGCTATCATCAGCGAAATCGGCGGTCGTGTAACCTTCGAGGATATCAAGAAGAACCGCCATGCAGTTATAACTGATCTTGAAACAGGCGAGAAAAAGGAATATCTTATTCCATTCGGCTCAAGAACAAAGGTTGAAGAAGGTCAGATGATCGAAGCAGGTGACCTTATCACAGAAGGCTCTGTAAATCCACATGATGTCCTCACTATCAAAGGCACAGAGGCTGTTCAGGACTATCTTATCGAAGAAGTACAGAATGCTTACCGTATGCAGGGTGTTGATATCAACGACAAGCACATAGAAGTTATAGTCCGCCAGATGATGAAAAAGATCCGTATCGATGATCCAGGTGATACTGCTCTCCTTTCAGGCTCTGTTGTTGACAAGGGTGACTTCTATGCCGCTAATGCAGAAATTGAAAAGAGAATCGCAAATGGTGAAACAGGTCTTGCATTAGCTACCTATACCCCTATGCTCCTCGGTATCACCAAGGCTTCTCTTGCTACTGACTCATTCCTCTCTGCAGCATCATTCCAGGAAACTACACGTGTTCTTACGGATGCAGCTATCAAGGGTAAGGTCGATCCTCTTATGGGACTCAAGGAAAATGTTATTATCGGTAAGCTCGTTCCCGCAGGTACAGGC
>CACYCD010000341.1 GCA_902772755.1 uncultured Ruminococcus sp. | reverse complement strand
TGAAAGAGTCATCAAGGGACACCCCGTTATGCTCAACCGTGCCCCCACTCTCCACAGACTCGGTATACAGGCTTTTGAACCTGTACTTGTCGAAGGTAAAGCACTTAAACTCCATCCCCTTGCCTGCACAGCTTTCAATGCTGACTTTGACGGTGACCAGATGGCTGTCCATGTTCCTCTCTCCGCTGAGGCTCAGGCTGAAGCCCGTTTCCTTATGCTCGCTGCCAACAACCTCCTCAAGCCCTCTGACGGTAAACCCGTTACTGTACCTACTCAGGATATGGTACTCGGCTCCTATTACCTCACTCTCGATAAAGACGGCGAATTCGGTGAAGGCAAGATATTCCGTGATACAAATGAAGCTATCATGGCTTACGAGACCAAAGCCGTAAGTCTCCACGCTAAAATAAAAGTACGTCGTGAGGGTGAATGGAACGGTCAAAAGAGATCAGTTCTCATAGATACCACTGTCGGCAGAATAATATTCAACCAGCCCATACCTCAAGACCTCGGCTATGTTGACAGAACCAAAGAAGAAAACTTCATGAAATACGAGATAGACTTCCTCGTAGGCAAAAAACAGCTTGGTCAGATATTCGACAAGTGTATCAAAAAGCATGGTACCCAGCTTACCTCCGTTGTACTTGATGACGTTAAATCACAGGGCTACAAATACTCAACAAAGGGTGCTATCACTGTTGCCGTATGCGATGCCGAGATTCCTCCTGCAAAAAAGGATATCATCAAAGATGCAGAAGGCAAAATAGACAGAGTTACCAAAATGTACAGACGTGGTCTTATGTCCAATGAGGAACGCTACAACAATGTCCTCAAGATATGGGAACAGGCTACAAAAGACGTTACCGAAGCCCTCCAGGGCAATCTCGGACGATACAATCCTATCTTTATGATGGCTGACTCCGGTGCCCGTGGTTCTATGAACCAGATAAGACAGCTTGCAGGTATGCGTGGACTTATTGCCAATACATCAGGTAAAACCATTGAAATCCCTATCCGTGCAAATTACCGTGAAGGTCTTAACATACTCGAATACTTCATCTCCTCCCGTGGTGCAAGAAAAGGTCTTGCCGATACTGCTCTCCGTACAGCCGACTCTGGTTACCTTACAAGACGACTCGTTGACGTTTCACAGGAGGTCATCATCCGTGAAGAAGACTGCGGTACAACAGACGGTATCATTGTATATGACATAAAACCCGATAAATCCGTTATCGAGACAATGCACGAAAGACTCCTCGGCAGATATCTCTGCGAGGACTTCAAGGACGCTGACGGTAATGTTCTTGTATCCTCCAACAAGATAATGGATGACCATGATGCCGATATTATCGTTGACAGCGGTGTTGAAAAAATCAAGATCCGCTCAATCCTCGACTGCCGTGCAAAACACGGTGTATGCAGAAAATGCTACGGCTCTAACCTTGCAAACGGTATGCCCGTTACTATCGGCGAGGCTGTCGGTATTATCGCCGCACAGTCTATCGGTGAACCCGGTACCCAGCTTACAATGCGTACCTTCCATACAGGCGGTGTTGCAGGTGCTGAAGATATTACACAAGGTCTTCCCCGTGTCGAAGAACTCTTTGAAGCAAGAAAACCAAAACGTCTCGCTATCATCAGTGAGATTGGCGGTCGTGTTACCTTCGAGGAAATCAAGAAAAACCGCCATGCAGTTATCACTGACCTTGAAACAGGCGAGAAAAAGGAATATCTCATTCCGTTCGGCTCAAGAACAAAAGTTGAAGAAGGTCAGATGATTGAAGCCGGTGATCTTATCACTGAAGGCTCTGTAAATCCTCATGATGTCCTCACAATTAAAGGCACTGAAGCTGTTCAGGACTATCTTATCGAAGAAGTACAGAACGCTTATCGTATGCAGGGTGTTGATATCAACGACAAGCACATCGAGGTCATTGTCCGTCAGATGATGAGAAAAATACGTATTGATGATCCAGGTGATACAACTCTCCTCTCAGGCTCCGTTGTTGATAAGGGCGACTTCTATGCCGCTAACGAAGCTATCGAAAAGAGAATCGCAAACGGTGAAACAGGTCTTGCATTGGCTACCTATACTCCTATGCTCCTCGGTATCACCAAGGCTTCTCTTGCTACTGACTCCTTCCTCTCTGCAGCATCTTTCCAGGAAACTACCCGTGTTCTTACTGATGCAGCTATCAAGGGTAAGGTCGATCCTCTTATGGGACTCAAGGAAAATGTTATTATCGGTAAGCTCGTTCCCGCAGGTACAGGC
>CACYCD010000340.1 GCA_902772755.1 uncultured Ruminococcus sp. | reverse complement strand
TTGACATCATAAATCGCACTGCAGTTCTTATCAAATATGAAGGTCGCATTGCTTATGCTGTAGGTCAGCTTTTCAATGTTGTTGCCCTCACATTTGATATCAGTGTCAAGCACGCTTCCAACGTAGTAGGGGTCAGACTTTTTACCGCCGTCCTCAGGGTAGCCGGTTATCAGCAGTTGAGGTGCGAGCTGTCCGATTGGAGTAAACTCGGTATCGGTGAGCATTTCAGCTTCACTTGCCGTTATAAAAAAGCTGTTTTGCTGTTTTATAGGGTCTCCGTTTTTGAAAATATAGCTTGAGAAAATCCCTACCAAAAAAACAGCCAAAAGTGAAAACGCTGCGGAAGCATATCTGAAACTTCTTGTTGAAAAAATACTTTTCTTCTCCATAGGAGCGTCAAAAGAAAGTTGTGTTCTTCTTGCACAGTAGTTGCTGAGCATATTGTCAAGTTCCTGATCGGTAAGCTTCTTATTCATGAGTCATCCTCCTCTTGATCTCTGACTTTGCTGCAGACAGTCTGGACTTGACTGTTCCTTCGGGAATGTCAAGCATCTCGGCGATCTCGGATACCGAATAAGCTTTGAAAAAGTGCAGAACTATGACAGCCTTCTTTTTCTTGCTAAGACTTGTTATTGCAGCATGAAGTTCATAATAATCATCTCTGTTGGTGTTGTCGATTTCGGGGATAGAATTGAAAAAAGTATCACTCTCCTCGGAAGTCGAAAAACAGTATTGCAGCCTGCGGTGTGCTGAGCTCAGCACGTTTTTGTAAGTATTTACACAGATCGAATACAGCCACTTGTCAAATGACTTTGCCTTGTCAAACTTGTCATAATGCCTCATAGCCTTAAGCCAAGTTTCCTGAAACAAGTCCTCAGCCTCTGTTTTGTTTCCGCACAAGCTCATACATAGCCTGGAAAGATCAGCACTGTATTGTTCAGCATATCGAGAAAATTCCTTTTTCAAATCATCACTCCCTTGAAAGCTTTCACTATATATACAATTCAGACCAGAAAAAGGTTCAAAATATTTTCAAAATTTTTTCATTATAACACATTGTTTCATTGGTATAAAGTAACAGGGTTCATATACATTCAACAGTTTCCAAGTTTCTTAAAAGAAAAGGCACCTATAAGACCGAAAGAATCAAAAGAGAATACATTTTTTGAGGATATGCTGTCAGCCTTGAAAGCGAAAAAAATAATTTATGCCGGACAGTCATACCTATAACAAAGCGTGATTGCTGTGGACTGTTGTGTGATAAAGCAGAAAAGGTTTTATCATAAAATGGCAACTTATAGCTTGATAGAAATGCTTAATTTGACAGATTATCAGCTTCCTGCTCTTTGAGCGATATTTTGTTCCCGTTTACCCGAGTATATTCGCCACTCTTTGGGAATTATTTGTACTTTACTGTGATTATACGTTTAGTTTTGCCTAGGTTTCGATATTATTTGTTTGTGGTTGGTGTTGGAGATTTGAGATAATAATATAAAAATAATTCTTTACAAAACATTATAATTTGTTTAGTGTGTGATAAAATAAACTTTATGATATTTTTATTTATAGGGGGAGAAGACCTGTGGAAAAACGTAATTCGTTTTCCGGCTCGATAGGGTTTGTGCTGGCTGCGGCGGGGTCGGCTGTTGGGCTGGGGAACATTTGGCGGTTTCCGTACCTTGCGGCGAAGGACGGTGGGGGTTTGTTTCTGGTAATTTACTTGATACTGGCACTCACCTTCGGTTTTACGCTCTTGGTCACGGAGATCTCGATTGGACGAAAAACTCAGCAGGGCTGTCTGACAGCCTACGGAAAAATCAACAAAAACTGGTCGTGGCTGGGAGCTTTTTCAACTGCCGTACCGTTTTTGATTTTGCCGTACTACTGCATCATTGGTGGCTGGGTGCTGAAATACTTTATCACCTTTATCTCGGGCGGAGGTACCGCTGCTGCTGAGGACGGCTTTTTTACCGGCTTTATCACGGGCTATGCGGAGCCGATCGTTTATGATTTTGTATTCCTTGCGGCTACGTGCTTTGTGGTATTCAAAGGAGTAAACAACGGAATAGAAAAACTATCAAAAATTCTGATGCCTGCCCTTCTGGTGCTTATAGTTGGTATTTCGATATACTCTCTCACGCTCAGCCACGGAGAGGGCAGTTCAAAAAGAACTGGTATTGAAGGATTTTTGGTCTATGTGATACCCAATGTCAGCGGTCTGGGCTGGAAGGACTATCTCACCACCACTATGGACGCTATGGGTCAGCTGTTCTACAGCATAAGTGTGGCTATGGGTATTATGGTCACCTACGGTTCTTACGTCAAAAAGGACGATAATCTGTTGAAATCCGTAAATCAGATAGAGATATTTGACACTATCGTTGCATTTCTTGCCGGAATAATGATAATCCCTGCCGTGTACGTGTTCCTCGGCAACGGCGGTATGGACAAGGGTCCCGGACTGATGTTTGTTGCTATGCCAAAGGTGTTCAGGGAGATGGGCTTTGCAGGCAATATCTTCGGCTGTGTGTTCTTTTTGATGGTTCTGTTTGCTGCCCTGACAAGCTCTGTGTCGGTGCTTGAAGCTGTTGTTTCGGGTGCTATGGACAAGGGTAAGATGGATCGCAAAAAAGCAACTATTACCGAGGGTATCATAGCTTTTGTGATAGGTGCAGTGATCTGTCTGGGTTACAACCTCTTCTATTTTGAGTTGAAGCTTCCAAACGGTGCTACGGCTCAAATACTTGATATTGTTGACTACCTCAGCAACAACATTATGATGCCGA
>CACYCD010000339.1 GCA_902772755.1 uncultured Ruminococcus sp. | reverse complement strand
TTTTCGGGTGCTGACAATGGCTTTTTTATAACCCACCCCTATGCACTTTTCGGGGCCCTTCTATGCACTTTTATTTTAGCGGAAACACCCTCATCTCCTGTGATACATATTATACCACACCGCACCGGATTCTTAAATAGATTTCTCGCTATTTTCGTAAAAATTTACGTCTTGCAATGCTCGCTCAGGGCTTGTTTGAAATATGCACAACCGCCCCCCGTTTTATTGGGAGGCGGTGTTTGTTATTTTACTGTCACCGTAGCTTTCAGAGTTATGCCGTTTGTTTTTACTGTTATTATGGCTTTACCCTTCTTCTTGGCGGTTATTTTGCCGTTTTTGTTCACGGTGGCTACGGATTTTTTGCTTGTGGTGAATTTTGCGGTACCCACCTTGCCGGTGATTTTCAGAGTAAAGGATTTGCCCTTTTTAAGGGTGATTTTGGTTTTGTTGAGCTTGGGATTTTTTACCTTTACGGTGAAAATCTTCTTTACTCCGTTGTTGGTAACGGTGATCTTTGCCGTACCCTTTTTCAAAGCTGTTACAACACCCTTTGCACTGACCTTTGCAACCTTTTTATTGTTGCTCTTGTAGGTGGTTTTTCCTTTGCCGTTTTTGACTGTGGCTGAAATTTTCACGGTCTGCTTCACATAGAGACTTGCACTCGTCTTGCCGAGTTTTACGGTAGTCTTTTTAGTCGTAGGTTCGGTCGCTGTCGGCTCTGTTGGTTGCGGCTCTGTCGCCGTGGGTTCGGTAACAGTCGGTTCGGTCGCTGCGGGTTCTGTAACAGTCGGCTCGGTTGCCGTAGGTTCTGTAACTATCGGCTCTGTAGCCGTTGGCTCTGTAACTGTCGGTTCGGTCGCTGTCGGGGTGGTAACGCTCGGCTCTGTCGGCTTGGTGGGGTCGGTGGCAGGCTGTGTGGGCTTTATCGAGAAATAACCTCTTTCCGTCCAGCTTCCCTGTATCAGCTCGCAGTCGGTCAGTGTGATATTCTTTTCGGCAATATTTGTCACTCCGTCCGCCTGTCCGTAAGCTGTGAATTTTGTGTTCACAATATTCAGCTTGGTATTTTCTCCTGCCTCCAGCTTGCCTGTGAGTTGTATATCACAGTCGGTGAGGGTAATTCCCTTGGTGCCTTCGGTGCAGGTGAGCTTGACTGTATCGAGCTTGCAGCCTGTCAGTGCAAGACTTCCTTCCTTTGCTCCGATCACCGCATCTTCTCCTTTGTCAAAGAAGGAGGCTTTTTCAAAAACAAAGTTTTTAAACTCACTGTTTACGGCAGTGACATCTCCGGCGGCTGTGAACTGACCGCCGTTGAGCTTTGAATTGTTTATCGTCAGCTTGCCATTTGGAGAAATAAGCAGTCTTGTTGCGTTTACACCTTGAATATTTACATCTCCCATAGCCGTAGCGGAAAGTGAGGTAATACCGCTGTAGGGAACCTTCTCTGCATCGGGTCCTTCCTGGACAAACTGATTTTTGGAAACATAAAATCCCTCTATGCTTCCGTCACCCGTGATATTGATATCTCCGTAAGCACGGAAAAACTCCATTGCATAGTCCGTGCCGTCAATGACGTTTTTGCCCTTCAGCACCAAATTCAGCTTTGGCAGGTCGGAAATAATTGCGGCGTCACGGTATTGTTCATAGGTTTCTTCATTTGAAAAGATGGATTTGTAATGCAGGATAGGTGCGGCAATGCTCAGAGTTGCATTTTCAAGTGTAAGTGTAGCGGTTGACGGATCAAACACAGCTGTACCCTCTCCGCATTTGACCGTGAGATTTTTGCTTGTTATGACCTCACCGTTGACAGTCAGACAGTAGCGTTCCTCCTGTGGGTCGGCATTGAAAAGATAGCTGTAGCCGAAGTTTTTGTAGTAATCGAGGTACTGTGCCAACTTCTCCTCGGGTACCTGAATGATAAGATCCTTGTCTGTACCCCAGAACATATTTGAACCGAGGGCATAATAAGGATAGTCGGAATTTACCGTGACTTTTTTAAGATTTGTGCAGTTTCTGAATGTATAGTAGGAATTTATGTTTGTGTTCTTGCCAAAGGTTACCTCGGTAAGCCCCGTGCAGTTTTCAAAGCAGGCATAGGGAATAATTCCCACGTCCTCGTCCTTGTAGCCTGTCTTAACGTCCTTGATTTTTGCGGCAAGTGTCGGGTCGGCTTTCTTCGCCTGCGTCCACGCTTCTGCACCGCTGTTATTGAGCAGCCAAAGAGTATCGTCATCGTTTATCTGCCAGCCGTTCTGCTCCAGTTCATAATAAGTGTCGGATTCCCATTTTGCATATAGGGTTATGTTGTCGGTGTTGTAAGAATATGTTTTCCAGTATTTGTTATAAATGTCAGCCTCGCTGTCCTTGGTGACGAAGGTCGTATAAAGAGCTGTTTCCTTCTCACACCAGCCGAGGAAGGTATCGCCGTCCTTCTTGGGAACAAACACACTCAGGTCATAGCCATAGCTGTCTGAGGTGTCCTCGTGTTCCGGAACCTCTATCACCCACTTGCCCCTGTCGTTGATCTTTCCCCCATTGCCGACCAGAGTCAGGGTGTTTCCGTAGGTAAAGGAGGGGGTGATGGTCTTTTCGCCGTAGCCTGCAAAAAGCTCCGTATATGTGTGGGGCTTCCAGCAGACAGTCAGCTCGGAGTATGCTCCGTGGTTTACCTGTTCATTATTGCCCCATTTTTCAAAGTGCTGTCCCTGTGCGGTGGGATTGGGGAATCTGAGGGTATAGGGTATATCGGTAAGCCAGTAATACTTTGGGAAATCAAGTGTATCAAGCTCACCCTCCTGCCAGAAGTACTTCTGTCCTTCCTCTGTTTCCCACGTTCTGTCGGTGCCGTCCTCATAAGTCGGGAAATTTATTGCAAAGTAGGGTGAATAGAAATTTACTTTGGGACACAAATGCCCCTGGGTGTACTTGCCTGCCAACGGACCGCTGCCGCTTCCCTTGTATGAAAGGGTTATGGGGCAGTTGGTGTTGTTTTTGAACTTGGTGTAGAAGGTCATGGTCTTGCTGCCACTGTCGCCTGTAAAGGTTTTTACTTCCTTTTCAATGACATCGATCGTTCCTTCGATTTCAAAGCCCTCTGTAACGCCGTAGTATGAGGGGTCGTAGCTGTCCCTTTCTCCGATAAAGAACGGATAATCCGCATAGACAACATTGACTCGAGAGCCGTCCTCATTGTATTTAACGGGGAACTCGAAGGTATCACCGGGCATAATGAGCGTTTGCTTGTAAAACATCTCGTCCCAGTCATCGTTTAGATCATAGACAAAGTTCTTGGCTTCACGGTTTTTCAGCACCTCGGGCATCTCGGGTATTTCCGAGGCAGAGGGGGTCGTCTCTGCATTTATCGGAATAAACTGAAATCCCGAAAGTACAATCAGCATTGATAAAAGTATTGATATTGATTTTTTCATTGTAATCACTCCTTGTATATATAGTATCATAAAAATATTCATAATTCAATATCTTTTTGTAAGTATGGCAGATATAAAAAATTTTTTTAAAAAACCGTTGACAAAGGCTGATTCGTATGATATATTATAGACACAACAGGTTAATCAATCAAGTAGATAACTAAATATAGATATAATTAGGGAGATAATTACTATGAAAAACGCAAAGGTACAGAGAATCGCAGCAGGCTTGGCAATCGTTATGACAGCATCGGTTATGAGTGCAACAACTGCATTTGCCGCACAGAAAACACAGATGCCCATCAACAGCACACACTCCGCTGTTTGCTATCAGATAGGAAACAAGACTTCAAAGAAAAACACCTTTGCAAAAGCCTACGTCCTCAAGGTCAAGGCAAAAGCCACAGAAGCTTTTAACTGGACTTATA
>CACYCD010000338.1 GCA_902772755.1 uncultured Ruminococcus sp. | reverse complement strand
TTTGAAGAAAGCCGTGAACAACAATTCAGAGGAAGCAAGACGTGAGATAGAAGAAAAGTCAAGAAAGCTTGTTTCCGCACTGGAATCATTTAATGTAAAGGTGAGGATAACCAACGTGTGCAGCGGTCCCTCGGTAACACGCTATGAGGTTCAGCCGGCACCCGGTGTTAAGATAAGCAAGATAACCAATCTTGCCGATGATATCGCACTCAACCTTGCGGCAAACGGTGTGCGTATAGAAGCTCCTATCCCCGGCAAGGCTGCTGTGGGCATAGAAGTACCCAACAAGTCTGTCGCAATGGTTTCGATAAGAGAGCTTATTGACAGCGAGGTATTCAAAACTGCCAAAAGCAAGCTGACCTGCGTGCTTGGCAGGGACATCAGCGGTCAGATAGTCACAACAGACCTTGCGAGTATGCCCCATCTGCTCATTGCAGGTACTACAGGCTCGGGTAAATCTGTATGCGTAAATTCACTTTTGATAAGTATTCTCTACAGAGCTACACCGGACGAAGTGAAGCTGTTGCTTATCGACCCCAAAATGGTTGAGTTTTCAAAGTACAAGGGTATCCCTCACCTGCTGGTGCCGGTGGTATCCGACCCCAAGAAAGCTGCCGCCGCTCTCAACTGGGCAGTGAGTGAGATGGAAAACCGCTACCGTCTGCTTTCGGAGTATGACTGCAAGGATATAAACTCCTACAATGAGCTTATAGAAACGAACCTCAAATACATAGAAGAACAGACCCCCGAGGAGGGTGAAGAACCCGAACCACTGGAGGTCAACGGCTTGCCCGTCAAGACCGAAAAGATGTTCAGATGTGTGATAGCTATTGACGAGCTTGCAGATCTTATGATGACGGCAGGCAATGAGGTTGAAGAGAGCATTTGCCGTCTTGCACAAAAGGCAAGAGCAGCCGGTATGCACCTTGTCATCGCCACACAGCGACCCTCGGTAAACGTAATCACGGGTGTTATCAAGGCTAATATCCCGTCGAGAATTTCTCTGAAGGTAAGCTCCAACACGGACTCCAGAACCATTCTTGATACGGGCGGAGCGGAAAAGCTCATAGGCAAGGGTGATATGCTCTATATGCCCGTGGGTGCTCCCAAGCCGTTGCGTGTTCAGGGCTGTTTTGCAAGCGATGCGGAGATAAACAAGGTGACTCGCTTTATCAAGGGCAACTACGATGCTCAGTATAATGAGGAAGTCGAGGAACGCATAAGGAAGATCACGCTGGAGGGTGCAGATGCCGAGGAGGACGAGAACGATTTTACGGACTATGACGAAAAAATCGAAGAAGCCATAAAAGTAGTGGTAGATGCAGGACAGGCATCAACAAGCCTTGTGCAGAGAAGGCTCAAGGTCGGATATGCCCGTGCCGGCAGGATGATCGACGAGATGGAACAGCTGGGAATAGTGGGTCCTCACCAGGGCAGTAAGCCCCGTGAGGTGCTGATGACCTATCAGGACTGGCTCGAAAGAAAAAATCTGACTTCACGCTCTGAGGACAGCAGTGTGTCAAGTGCAGAAGATGATAGTGATTTTGAATAAATAGCAGATATAAAATTAGTGTAATTTGTAAAAATTTCAAGAAATACTTTACATTTAACAGTTTTTTGCTTATACTGATAGAGGTGCGTTATTATCGTGCCGGAATGGAAGGATAATTATGGGAGTATATGAGGAGCTTGTGGCAAGAGGCTTGATAGCTCAGGTCACAGATGAAAAAGAAATCAGAGAGCTGGTAAACAGCGGAAAAGCCGTTTTTTACATCGGCTTTGACCCCACGGCGGACAGCCTGCACGTAGGACATTTTATGGCACTCTGCCTTATGAAGCGTTTGCAGATGGCAGGCAACAAGCCGATAGCCCTGATCGGCGGCGGTACGGCAATGATCGGTGACCCGTCGGGCAGGACGGATATGCGTCAGATGCTGACCAAGGAAATTATTCAGCACAATGTTGACTGCTTTAAGGAGCAGATGGGCAAGTTTATTGACTTCAGCGATGGCAAGGCACTGCTGGTGAACAATGCCGATTGGTTGCTTGACCTGAATTACGTTGAGCTTCTCCGTGAAGTGGGTGCCTGCTTCAGCGTGAACAATATGCTCAGAGCCGAGTGCTACAAGCAGAGAATGGAGAAGGGTCTCAGCTTCCTTGAATTTAACTATATGATAATGCAGTCCTATGACTTCTACGCACTGTATCAGCGTTACGGCTGTAATATGCAGTTTGGCGGCGATGACCAGTGGAGCAATATGCTCGGAGGTACGGAGCTTATCAGAAGGAAGCTCGGCAAGGACGCTTATGCCATGACGATCAACCTGCTGCTCAATTCCGAGGGCAAAAAGATGGGCAAGACCCAGTCGGGTGCAGTGTGGCTGTCAGCCGAAAAGACTTCACCATACGACTTCTACCAGTATTGGAGAAATGTTGATGATGCAGACGTCATCAAGTGTCTAAAAATGCTCACGTTCATCTCTCTTGACGAGATAGAGGAGCTGGCAAAGCTCAAGGACGCCGAGATCAACAGGGCAAAGGAGATCCTTGCCTATGAGCTTACAAAGCTGATCCACGGCGAGGCAGAGGCTGAAAAAGCTCAGAACAGTGCCAGGGCAATGTTCGGCAAGGGACAGGCTGATGAAAATATGCCTTCAACAGAGATTACCGCAGAGGAGCTGGGCGACGGAATTGCAATCCTCGACCTGATGCAGAAGTGCGGTTTGATCAAGAGCAAGGGCGAGGGCAGAAGGCTCATAACCCAAGGGGGCGTTTCCGTGAACGACAGCAAGGTAACGGACGTGTTTATGAACCTCACCAAGGAAGCCTTCGGCACAGACGGCTCTCTGGTGATCAAAAAGGGCAAAAAGGTCTACCATAAAGTGACCGTAAAATAAATTTTCAAAGGAGAAGAAAAATGAAAAAGTTTTTTGCAGAATTTAAGGAATTTGTAATGAGAGGCAACGTGCTCGACCTTGCAGTAGCTGTTATCATAGGCGGAGCGTTCCAGAGTATAGTTTCATCACTCTGTGACGATGTTATTATGCCGTTTATCCAGCTGATAATCAGTAAGGCACTCGGCGTTGATTCGATCGATGAGATGACCAAGGTGCTTAACGTGGGAACTATCCAGTTCGGCAACTTTATCTCAGCTATCATCAACTTCCTGATCATGGCAGTCATCATCTTCATTCTTGTCAAGGTAGTCAACGGTCTGCTCAGTATCCGCAAGAAAGAGGACGAGGCAGAAGAAGCCGCTACAACCAAGATCTGCCCCTTCTGTAAGTCCGAGATCAGCATAGAAGCCACCAGATGCCCCCACTGCACATCTCAACTCGAAGAAGCTAAATAAATTACATATTTTGATTTTCTACAGGGCATCTCGAAAAACCTGAGTGGTTTTAGAGATGCCCTATAATAAAACAGCAGACAGTCACTCGGTATTGAGTGGCTGTCTGCTGTTTAAGAAAGGAAAATTTTATTGACACTAACTATTAGGATAATTCTGATGAAATTTTGAGTGGGGTTATTGGGTGGCGGATTA
>CACYCD010000337.1 GCA_902772755.1 uncultured Ruminococcus sp. | reverse complement strand
CACGGTTCAGATAGGCTGTGAATGGATACTCGGAAATATCAAAACAGACGGCGATCATTTAGCCGAGTTGTTTGAAAAAGCACTGCCCGAACCCTTGAAAGAGTATCTCTACTAAATGAGAGAAAAATGTGATAATCTCTCATAATGAGATAAAAGAGAAGTATTCTGAATTGAAAAATCTGTTTCCTCCGTTATAATTGTAATTGAAGGTTGTGCACAACAACGCACGCAACAATTATGGATACGGATGTACTGTTATGACAAAAATCGAACTGTTAAAATCATTCGCCAAGAGCTGGTTCGGCAACTCCCAGCAACATTCTATCCACGCACAGCTGTTAAAGGCAAGAGGACTTAACAAGCTGGCGGACAAGATCATGGCTGAGTCCGAAGAAGAATGGGCAGAAGCAAAGAAGGTCAATGCCAGACTGATCGAGCTTGGCGAGACACCTGCCGTTGAGATCGAGGTCTATCCCGTTATCACCGATATCAAGGAAATGCTTGAATACGACTGCAAGGACGCTGCCGAGGCTCTGCCGATGATGAGCAAGTCGCTCGCTATGTTCGACGATGATTATGTTACACGTCATATGATCGAGGAATTTATCATTGACGAGCAGGAGCATTATAATTGGGTGAAGGGACACCTCTGCCTGATCGATCAAATCGGTATCGAGAATTATATGATCGAGATGTTTTGTGACTGATTATGAACGAGAAAGAATTGATCTTAAAAGCGATGAAGGAAGCCGGTATTCCGCTTAATGCCGGTAAGATCGCCGAGCTGACAGGACTTGACAGAAAAGTTGTTGATAAAACAATGGCGGCTATGAAAAAGGATGGCTCTATCGTATCTCCCGTAAGATGCAAGTGGGAGCCTGCCGAGAAATAAACATACGTTAATGTAAGGCTGACGATTCGATTCGACAGCCTTATTTCAAAAAAAGGGGAAAACTTAACTCTATAGAAAACAACGAAAGCTTTAAGCTGGAAAATCAGCTATGTTTTCCCTATATGTATGTGCCAAAGAGGGGGGTGCGTCGTTACCGCAAACCGTCCGAAAAATTAGGCTTGACTTACACTCGGTATATTGTTATGATAGTATTATGAGGTGTGGAGGTATGACGGATAGGGCGAAGCGTTAAAAGATGCAGCTAAAGCTGTTCCTGATGAAGTGGCAGGGTGTATCGATCTGCCCGAAGAGGAATTGATCGCCCTGAAGAACTTATTGAACAAAGCTATATTTGTGATGAAGGAGGACACACAATGATCATCAAAGCAGTTAAATTCAGAAAAGACGGTTTTTATACACAGCCGTTTGTCTTTGGCGGAGAAGAGGGAGCCGACAAATTCGAACCGACAATCCGTTATCGTGGAAGCCTGCAAAACTATCTTATCGACACAGGGGACGAGGTGATTCTTGTTGATACCGGACTTCCGGCAGGAGCGCCCGAGGAAGTGCCGAATGAAACAAGTGCCTTATTCACAGGCAAGGATATTTGCAGCTATATGGAGGCGTTCGCCGCTCTCGGTTACAAGCCAGAGCAGGTAAATAAGATTTTGCTGACGCATAAGCACTCCGACCACAGCGGAGAGCTGAAATCTTTCCCCAACGCCAAAATCTATGTCAATGCCGATGAGATCAATGCCGCCGAATTGCAGGGCTTGGAGAACATTATTCCCGTTCAGTTTACCGACGGTGCTTATCATAATTTCCCTGACAGTCAGAAGATAGCCGACGGAGTTTACTTGATCAAGGCAAAGGGACACACCAACGGCAACAGCATCGTTATCGTTGAAAGCGATGGTTTGTTTTATATGCTGCACGGCGACATCACCTATGTTGATGAAGCACTGTATGAAAACAAATTATCTGTTGTATTCGAGGATATCGAAGCTGCCCGTGAAACGCTTGACAGGGTAAGAGAATTCGTCCGCAATCAGCCGACAGTCTACTGTGGCACACATACACCACAGGGCTACGAAAACCTTGAAGCAAAGCGAGTGATAGATCTTGATGATCCTGTTCCTACCGTATTAGCAGAGGCAGACTTCTCCGCAACACAAGCGACAGGCAAATACGTCTGCTCTATCTGTGGCTATATTTACGATCCAGAGGAACACGACGGCGTAGCGTTCGAGGACTTGCCCGACGATTGGCGTTGTCCGAGGTGCAAACAGCCAAAGAGCAAATTTAATAAAGCATAAAATACGAAGCAGGTCGGTGAAAATCGCTCTGTTTTTTATAGGGCATCTCCAAAACCACTTCCGGGTTTTAAGAGATGCCCCAGAGATTTACTTAAAATCTATCACTCACCGGATTTTGTTTTTTCCGGCTCGGGGAGGTAGGCGTTATCTAGTTTTTCTGTTGCTTTTACGCTGTATGCGATGCCGTTTTCGTCGAGTTGGGCGAGGAAGGCTTTGATTATGTCATCTTCTTTGAAGCTGCGGTGTATGGACAGAAAGATCTTGCCGTTGATCGCTGCAATTTCGGTGAGTAAATTGTTGGCATCGGGGACATGCGTCCAAAGCTCCAGCACATAGGGGCTGAGCTGTGTTTGCTTCCACTGTCCGATGTAGCTGACCATATAGGTGAACAGTCGTTTACCGCCGTTGAGCATTTTGGCGTATGCCTGTTTTTTCGCCTCGACGGTCGGTGCCATCTGCTTGACCAGCTTGATCCTGCTTGCCGACACTGTGGCGGCACCGTACACATATTGCGGTGAACTCTGCTCGGCAGTGACCTTGCGGTGAGCGGCACATTGCTCATTGAGCGGCAGAGCTAACAACTCCTTGCTGTAGGCGTATCGTATTGTCTGAACGCAGTTGTGGTGTGTTTTTGATCTGAACATCGGTCTGGCATTGACAATGTAGGAATTGCGGATATCACGATCTCTCTGCGGATAAAGACCGTCAATAGCACGTGCGAACAATACACAAACCATCGAGCCGGGGCTTGCTTCATTGGCAAAGCAGAAGTCAACAAATTCCTTTTCGGGGATCTCAACGTCACACACCAACGCTTCACAGGGTGTTAAGCCGGTATCCTCAGCCAATGAAAAAGCGGGTTCAAGCCCTACCTTGGGCATATTGGACGGGTCGAGCATAGGCACAAGGTCGTAGGGGTCTATCGTTTCCTCGGTTGTTATCTCATCTTCAAGCGTGCGTATCCCTGTGCTGTCAGTCACGCCGTAACGCTCGTTGCAGTAGTAGAACAACAATGTCGCAAGCACCATATACATAGCCGTTCCATCAGTGACGCCGTGAGAAATATCAAGATAGAGCCTGTCCTCATTATAGCTGACGCTCCAAATGTGATAATTAGACTCTGCGGTATTCAGGCTGACTCTTTCGTCGGTGTGGTGGATCATAATCGGCAGCGGATTGTTTTCATAATAGTAGTCGATTTCGTTTTGATACATTCGCAAGCTGAGATACGGATAGCGTTGCTGTGTTTTCTCTACCGCATGAGAAAGCATTTCGCTGTTCACCTCATTCTTGAGCTTTAGTCCGAAACGAACGGAATACTCCATTTTCAAGCCAAAGCTGCCTGCGAGCATCATTAAATCGCTTGTTGTTATATTTATCATAATCATTTCCTTTCATAGCTATGCTGTTTTTGAACAAGCCTTAAACAGGCTTGCCTAAATTATAGCACAGCTTTTTTATGTGTTCAAGCTGTCGGGCAACACTAAAATCATTCCGAATTTTTAGAGTTGCCCTAATATTTTTTAATATGATATAGACAAAAAGAATTATGTATGTTATACTAATGGTAGATGTTTTTAGAGTGTAATTTGGAGGGTATTTATGAGCAAAAGATTCAGGAAGTTTATTGGGATCGTTTTGTCGGTTATGATGCTGTGCAGTGTGTTCACATCTTTGCCGTCTGTGTCGGCAAAGAGTTGCAGCTATATTGATGAAAACGGCAACAGAGTAAGGGTTCGTATTGTACAGTCAAATCAAGACTTAATTTTTTTTCAGAATGTTGACAGTGTAATGGAGTCGGGACTGTATACAAACGTTGGTGATTATACGTTTAACGAACAAATTACCGTAAGAGGCGATGTAAAAATTCTTATTTTAAGCGGAAGTACTTATGATTTTTCACAAGGAATCGTAATTGCCGACAACAGTTCCTTGACTATTTATGCTGATGAAGACGGTGATACAGTTCTTCGTTCTACAGGAAGATATCATTATGCCGGCATTTCCTGTGATATGTATAGTACTAAAACCGTCCTCAATATCTGCGGCGGCACTATTGAAGCACAAGCCTTGTCGTCATCCCCGGTTGCTGCAGGCATAGGAAGCTCAGCCTATTTGACAGATAGTATGGACGATTTTACCCTGAATATATACGGTGGTGATGTAACTGCAAAGGGCGGAGACAAAGGCCCCGGAGTAGGTATAAACTCTTTAACTAAAAATAATAACAAAAAAATGAAGATTAATGTATTTGACGGTACCCTGACAGCCGAAGGAAAGGGTACATCCGCAGGTATTTGTGTTCCTAATGTGAGCGATGAAGACAGCGGTTTGACAGTATCGGGCGGAACAGTCAATGCATCAGGTGATACAACAGCTACCAACGGCGGTGCCGGTATAGGAGGAAACTTCAACAATCTAACCGATGGTAATATGCACTGCGGAAAGATAACGATAACCGGCGGTACCGTCAATGCCAACGGCGGCACAAGTGCTGCCGGAATCGGCGGAGGATCAAAAGGAAACGGCGGTACAGTTACAATAACCGGTGGTACGGTCAATGCTGAAGGAGGTAAAAATGCTCCCGGAATCGGCGGTGCAGTTGACGGAGGAAAGCTCATTATGTCCGGCGGTACTCTTATTGCTCAAGGACAAAATAAAGCTGCAGGATTGGGTTCACCGTTTACGGGTGACGGTCTTTCGACATTTTCACTTGAAAGCGGAACAATAACTGCTGTAGCAGTTAATATTTCCAATTACGGTCCTGCCGTTAATTACAAAAACGCTTACGGAGTAACAGAATTTCCGATGGAGGATAATTTCCGTCTGACATACAGCGACAGTAATACAGGTGCTAATCCCCACATCGCCGGCAAGCACAGTCAGTCCGACTTCAAGCACAAACCATGGATAAAGTTAGAAGAATGTCCCCACACAAACAGGATATGTGAACCTCACCCTGCAGATGAGGACAGCGGTCATGTGCTGGAGTGTAACGACTGCTACACCTTCGATTTTGGTCAGGGCGACTTGATTCCTCATAGTTACAGGGTGAAAAATTGGATATGGGCAAATGACTATTCCTCGGCATCTGCCGAAATAGTCTGCGATGACTGCGGATATCAAAAGGAAGTCACTGCAAGAGTTACAGCTGATGACCCCGAAAATGCCTGTGAAGCCGGCACATCGGTATACACTGCCACCATACCCTACGGCGACCCGAATTTTTCGGATACAAAAAGTATATACCACCCTGCACTCGGACACAACTTGCAGCTTGTAGAAGCTGTCACTCCCACTGCCGAAGCAGACGGAAGCATAGCATACTATCAGTGCCAAAGATGTCAAAAATGCTTTGCAGACGAAAATGGCGATACGGAAATTTCAATTGTTGATACCGTTGTGCCGTATATCAGATACGGCACAGCAGATGACGGTACTGCAAAGGTTACCGAGTATAACGGCACGGATGCAGAGGTAGTGATACCCGACAGAGTACCTGAGAATTATTTTGACAGAAATATGAGGCTCATGTATGTTACCGAGATCTGTGCCGATGTGTTCAACGGCAACTCCAAAATCACAACGCTGACTGCCGGGGATAATCTGAGAGTCATAGGTGACAGTGCTTTTGCAAATTGCAGAAAGCTGACTGAGATAACGATAGGCACAGGGTTGGAGCGGATAGGTGCAAACATTGTTGCTAACTCAAACAAGCTTGAGACCTTCTGGTCGGAAACGGACAGTGAGGACTTTGTCAGCGACAGCTCAGCCTTTGCTTCTGCCGGCGATAATTTAGTGATCTACGGATTGGGCAACGGTCCGCTGAGAGCTGTGGCTGAGTCTGCAAATGTATACTTTATGTCGATAAATATGTACGTTGCAGGTCATTCGGTCAGTCTTAACGGAGATATTGCATTGAATTTCTACATCTATCTGCCTGACGGCTTTGAGCCGAGGGATTTCACCGCAAGACTCACCTGGGACGGCAGGACGATCACACAAAAGCCGGTATCTACCTCGGAAAACGGTGCAAACTGTCTTGTTTCCTGCGAGGTGGCTGCACGATATATGACGACAGATATACAGCTTGAACTACTGTATGACGGTGATGTGCAGATAACCGACATCTACAGTAT
>CACYCD010000336.1 GCA_902772755.1 uncultured Ruminococcus sp. | reverse complement strand
AATCATAAGAGCATCTGCAATATCGGCACTACCATCACTATTGACATCAGACACAGATATCTGTGTGCTGTCTAATGTAATAAGTCCAGCATCATAGCGCGAAATCATCAGTGCATCTGCAATATCAGCTGTTCCATCGCCGTTTGTGTCACCAATCATT
The DNA here is from genome assembly GCA_902772755.1 of uncultured Ruminococcus sp. Classification (GTDB taxonomy): domain Bacteria; phylum Bacillota; class Clostridia; order Oscillospirales; family Acutalibacteraceae; genus Ruminococcoides. Next base: position 2,477 of record CACYCD010000336.1, on the reverse strand, counting down.
CCTTCGTGATATACGACGACTATACAAGTTGCTTTAAACTGTCCATCGTATGTTTCTGCCGATATAACGGTAGTTCCTTCAGAGATTGCTGTAATTGATCCTGCGTTTACTGTTGCAACTGTATTATCGCTACTGCTCCAAACGACATTGCTGTATGTAGCATTTATCGGGGTTATCACTACTCCAACAGATTTTTTGTCACCTTCTTGCATATGAATACTCTTTTCGGTCAATGCTAATGAAACTATGTTGATGGTACTATCTTCTGTTGATTGTTCCATCTTTCCCTTAATAACTTGCTTACGATCACCCTTGACATCATCTTCATACTCATTAGTTTTCATATTCAGGGTAATAATACCTGTTTCTTCAATTGGAAGTCCTGTTATTTTTGATGTATGCGTAAGTTGAAATATTTGTTACGCCGCTTTCAATTTTCAGCTTATACACACTTGTTCTGTTCCAAGGTAAATAATCCCATTCAAATGTTTTCATATTACCTTTTCCAGAAATAACAAGGGTACCATTACTGTATAATTTATAAATCACATTATCTCCATCTGCTCCACAATCACCTTGGGCGAGAATATTAGACTCTGCCGCACTTGCTGTAAGCGTGCCAATACCATCACTGGCCAATTGGCTAATCTCAATCATGCCGCCGCCCATAAGCATACAAACCACCAAAAGTACGGCGTTTATTTTTCCGAACCATCTTTTAGCTTTACTTTTCATTTTGATGACCTCCCATTTCTTTGTTTTTTTGTTTTTTTATGATTTTTATGACAGCCAAAGCTGCACACAAAGCTATAAACATAACAATCGCCATAATGATAACATATAGTGCAGTATTATCATGTTTATCCTGAATCACGTCAGCGTTAGAAGTCTGTGATATACTTTCTTCACCGACAACACCTTCCGATTGCTGAGTTGGTAATGATGACTCTTCGTCCGCTCCTTGACTCGATAGATCGGAAGATGTATTATCATCCGAAACTTCTTTTTCTTCAGAAGCGTTCTGTTCGGAAGTATTCTGTTGAACAGTAGAAACATCCTCTGTTGAGGCAGACACATTGCTTGTTTCTATCGTTTGATTGCTGTTATTTTTTGCATTATCAACCGTGTTCCCAGATTGTGCCGCAGATGCTTCCGTATCCGAATTTCCCGCTGGTAATTCTGCTTCTGATGGCTCACGGCTGACCTCTTCGTCTCTGCTTGTTACCGATATATCAGCAGGCATATTTTCCTTATCAAGCTTGTATACGGGAACTGTAGTTGTATTATCTGATAAAAGATTGCTGTCAAGATTATATAGCTTAAAGCTTTCCGCCTTAATGTCGTACTCTGATATTTCATCTGAATTTATACTGAAGTTCAGCACTGCGATATTTGTATCATCCTTTATTACATCCTCAGCATTAAGAAAATTGATTGATACGGTTCCAAGCTCATTTTCATTCAGTGTAATCATTTGAGCTTTCGATGTACCTTTTTCGGCTGAAAGCAATTTTAGTATTTCAGTATTGTATGACAGCTTTATCGTACCCGCTGCCGCCACATCCTCAGTAAAAGAAACCTTTACTGTAAGAGTTTTTTCAGCATCGATTTTTTCCGAAATATAATATGTAGGTATGTTATCAGCAAACACATAATTACAATTCAGTACACAGCATAATACCATTACTAAGATTGATATAACTCTTTTTGATTTTTTCATTTTACCACCTGTAATCTTTTTATTGCGCAACCGGATGAACTCCGTATCCTACAAGACCAACCTGACCGTCAGCATATCCTGTCTGACCATCCATTGTCAGTCTGCACCACTGATGAGACCATTCACCTTCATTGACATGTTCCCATTCATACCCCATACAAGTCAATACAAGTCCTAATGCTCTTGTCGAACCCGCACAAGTGTATACACCTTTGACAAATACACCATACGGACTCTGATAATCCGGATCATCTGTTGTATAGGTTGCATTTGATGAAAACATTGCAACAATCTGAGCCGCGGCATACACTTTATCAATGTCAGCAGCATCTTCCGATGCATTTTCGTTTATATAACCAGCTATTTCCTGTGCAACTTCAAGAGCCTGATCACTCTTTGTAGTGTCTATATAGGATTCACCACATACAGTACATGTATAGGTTACATTGCTGGTTTTCCTGTCACTTGTACCGCCGTCATAACTGTGCGTATCGATTTTGGGAACAGACTCAGTTTTTATCTCTCCGCATACAGTACATGTATAAGTTTTTTCGCCTTCCGCAGCACAGGTGGGTTCTTTTGTTATTTCGCCGTTGTCATAAGTATGCTCATTGGTTTTAGGTATTGATTCAGTTTTGGTTTTGCCACATACAGTGCAGGCAAATGTTTGTTCTCCGTCAACACCACATGTTGCCTCTTTTGTAACGATACCGTCATCAAATTGATGGTCATCAGTTTTTGCAATTGGTTCAGTCTT
>CACYCD010000335.1 GCA_902772755.1 uncultured Ruminococcus sp. | reverse complement strand
AGATCCAGTACAGTATCAAGATAGGTGCGGATAACTGCACCCTCCTGACTGCCGAAGCCGATCTTTGCCAGTCTTTGACATTCCTTCAAAAGACTTTTTTTGCTTTCCTCGGGCATATCAAGCTCTTTGATTTTTTTAACATAGCTCTGATAATCGGAGGTGGGTTCTTCCGATTCATCCAGTTCTTCCTGTATTATACTTAGCTGTTCTCTGAGAAAATATTCACGCTGATGCTCATCGATCTTGTTCTTTGTTTTCTCTACCAGCTCAGTCTCCATATTTATTATATCAAGCTCTATGGTGAGCACCTCAACCAGCTTTCCAAGACGTTCCTCTGTGTCGATGGTTTCGAGGATCTCCTGCTTGCTCTCATATTCCATAATAAGATTATTTGCAATATAATCCGAAAGTGTTGAGGGGTCTTTGCAAATGCTGATCTTGAAAATAAACTCCGGAGAAAAATTCTGCGAAAGCTCAACGTAGTAATCAAATATATTTTTCACAGCACGCATCAAAGCCTTCTCTTTGATCGTACCCTTAGCTTCCTGCTTGGGTATTTCTTCGATCTCGGCTGACAAAAAATCGGTATCTGATATACACTCTTTTAATACAGCACGGCTTTTGCCCTGCAAGCCTACCCTGATTACCTTATCTGACTGTTCAATTACCTGAGTTATCCTACAGATAACGCCCATGGCACAAATATCATCAAATTCAGGGTCATTTAACGCAGCGTCCTTTTGCAATGAAACAAATATTTCCTGATTATTCCGCATTGCCGCTGCTATTGCCGCTTTGCTTTTCTTTCTTCCCACATCTATGTTAAGAACTACCTCAGGGAACATCACCAAACCCCTGAGAGGAAGAACGGGCATTATTTCTGTGTTTTTTAAATTATCCATATTTTTCCTTATCCAAAAACAGCTATACTCCTTATATCTGTTAAAATGTACGAAACACCCAAAAGAACAAGCTTTCCGCAATACAGCATTACTGCGTCCTTCCGCTCTGCCTGCAAAAATCTTTCACCTCTTGGGCGTTCCGCTGTTTTTCAAACAAACCTCAGTACAGCTGATTCAGCAATTGCATTTTGAGATGCACTTTATTCAGCTTTCAGCTCAGGTTTATCTTTCTTTGAAATGCGTTTTCTTTTTTTGGGTTTTGAACCGTGAATGATGGTCGGCTCGGCATCATCGGTGACTGCTTCTTTGGTAATAATGATTTTTTCTATCGTTTCGTCCGAGGGAGATTCAAACATCACATTTGTCAGGACACTTTCAAGTATCCCCCTCAGTCCTCTTGCACCTGTTTTCTGGTTCATTGCTATCTGAGCAACTGCCCTGAGTGCCTCCGGCTCAAATTCAAGAGAAACTCCGTCAAGCGAAAACAGCTGAATATACTGCTTTATGATAGAATTTTTGGGTTCGGTGAGTATTCTGACAAGTGCGTCCTCGTCAAGACCGGACAGCGAGGTTATCACGGGTATTCTGCCTACAAGCTCCGGAATTATGCCAAATTTAATAAGGTCGTGAGAATCAACGTCCTTCATCCAGTCGGTCTCGTCAAGCTCCTTGCGACTGCGTATCTCTGCACCAAATCCAAGGGTCGAGGAATTAAGACGTTTTTCCACGATTTTTTCAAGTCCCTCAAATGCACCTCCGCAGATAAAGAGGATATTTCTTGTGTCGATCTGCAAAAATTCCTGCTGGGGGTGCTTTCTGCCACCGTGGGGCGGAACATTGGACACCGTACCCTCGATTATCTTTAGCAGTGCCTGCTGAACACCCTCACCGCTTACATCTCTGGTTATTGACGGATTTTCCGATTTTCTGGAGATCTTGTCTATCTCGTCAATATAGATAATGCCCGTCTGTGCACGCTCTATATCATAATCTGCCGCCTGAATGAGCTTTAGCAGGATATTTTCAACATCCTCGCCTACATAGCCTGCTTCCGTAAGGGTAGTTGCATCTGCAATTGCGAACGGCACATCGAGTATATTTGCAAGTGTCTGTGCAAGCAGGGTCTTGCCTACGCCTGTGGGACCCAACAGAAGCACGTTGCTTTTTGCAAAGGTGACATCATCGACCTTTGCAGATACTCTTTTGTAGTGATTGTACACGGCAACGCTGAGAGTGACCTTCGCTCTTTCCTGACCGATGATATACTGGTCTAGTACTGCCTTGATCTCCTTGGGCTTCAACAGCTTTGCAGTACCGGATTTTTTGCTGTTTTGTCTGTGACTGCTGAAGGGCGGATCTTCATCGAGGATAGACATACAAAGCTCTACACAGCCGTCACAGATATATACCCCGTTGCCTGCGATCAGCCTGTTTACCTGGTCATGTGTTTTTCCGCAAAAAGAACAATAGATGTCTTTTTCGTCCTTGGACATACGCTTTCCCTTCTTATCTGTTGGTGATAACCTTATCGATCAAGCCGTACTCAAGAGCCTGCTGAGCGGTCATAAAGTTATCTCTCTCTGTATCCTTAGCTATCACATCAAAGGGCTGACCTGTATTGGCTGCCAGTATCTCATTGAGCTTCTTCTTGGTGTCAATGATGTGCTGGGTGTGAATGAGCATATCTGTTGCCTGACCCTGAGCACCGCCGCTGGGCTGATGGATCATAATGTCACTGTTTGGGAGGGCGTATCTTTTGCCCTTGGTTCCTGCCGCAAGCAGGAAAGCACCCATTGAGGCTGCCATACCCATACAGATCGTGGAAACATCGCATTTGATGTAGTTCATGGTGTCATAGATGGAAAATCCATCTGTCACGGAACCGCCGGGGCTGTTGATATAAAGGCTTATATCCTTGGTTGGATCCTGTCCCTCCAGGTACAGAAGCTGTGCTACAACCAGACTGGCTGTGGCGTTGTTCACCTCTTCGGTGAGCATTATAATTCTGTCGTTAAGGAGTCTGGAATAGATGTCATAGGAGCGTTCTCCTCTGCTGGTCTGCTCCACAACATAAGGTACTAATGCCAAAAGAATCATCCTTTCAATGTGTAGTCAAGTGTGTGTTATTATTCCTCTGTTGTCTCTTCTGTTTCTGCGGTTTCTTCCTTCTCTTCGACCACAGCCTCTGCCTTTACAAGGTCAACAGATTTCTGTGATTTGAGGTCGGAGGCAAGGTCATCTGCATCAATGAACTTTTTGACCTCATCGACCTTCATATTATAGCTCTCGGCAAGCCTGTTAAACTCGTCCTCAAGCTCCTGCTCTGATACCTCAAAGCCCTCTTTCTCTGCGATCTTTTCAAGTGCAAGTCTGAGCTTTACTCTCTTTTCTGCCTCAGGTCTGTACATTTCTCTGAGTTCGTCATCGCCGATATTCATATACTTCTTGTAACCTTCAAGGCTGAGGTTGCTGTTCTTCAAACGAAGATCAAACTCCTTGAGCATTTCATTGATAGAGTTCTCAAACATCGCCTCGGGGATATCACCCTCAACCTTTTCAACAAGAGCTTCAAAAACCTGGTTTTCAATATCTCTGTCACGCTCGGACTCCAAACGCTTAGTGATATTGTTTTTGGTCTCCTCTCTGTACTCATCAAGTGTTTCGCACTCGCTTACATCTTTTACAAACTCATCATCAAGCTCGGGGAGTTCCTTTCTCTTGATCTCGTGAAGCTTGATGGCAAACTGTACTTCCTGACCGCTGAGCTCCTCTGCGTGATATTCCTCGGGGAAGGTAACGTTAATGGTAAACTCGTCCTCGGATTTGTGTCCGATGATCTGCTCCTCAAAGCCGGGAATGAAGGTGTTGCTTCCGATAACCAATTCGTGGTTATCAGCCTTACCGCCGTCAAACTCAACTCCGTCCTTAGTGCCTGTGTAGTCGATAACGGCAGTATCGCCCTCCTCAACTACTCCGTCCTCAACAGTAACTATACGGCTGTTTCTGTCACGTACAGCTTCGATATCCTTGTCTATCATTTCTTCTGTAACGACAATGGGTTTTACTGTTGCTGTAATACCCTTGTAGCCGTCGATGTCCACTTCGGGATAAGTAATAACTGTTGCCTTAAAGGTGCATCCGTCCTTTGACGCATCAACTACCTCAACTTCATCAACTGCGATAACGTTAAGTCCGGATTCTTCT
>CACYCD010000334.1 GCA_902772755.1 uncultured Ruminococcus sp. | reverse complement strand
TTGCGAACAGTGCCTTGGCAAAGTCATGCGGAACAAATTCCTGAAGATCGTCTATCTGTTCGCCGACTCCTATATATTTTACGGGTATGCCCAAGCCGTTTTTGATGGCAAGCACTACACCGCCCTTTGCCGTGCCGTCCAGCTTGGTAAGGATAATACCCGTGATTCCCGTAGCTTCACGGAACTGCTGTGCCTGATTGACGGCATTCTGTCCTGTTGTGGCATCGAGAACAAGCAGATATTCCTTGTCTGCATCGGGCAGCTCTCTGTCGATTATTCTGCCGATCTTGGCAAGCTCGTCCATCAGGTGCTTTTTGTTGTGCAGTCTGCCTGCGGTGTCACATATAATTACATCTGCATTTCTGGCTTTGGCTGCCGATATAGCGTCAAACACCACGGCGGCAGGGTCTGAGCCCTCGCCCTGCTTGATGAGATCGCATTTACTGCGTTCTGCCCAGATCTCCAGCTGATCTATAGCAGCCGCACGGAAGGTATCTGCTGCGGCAAGCAGGACGGTCTTTCCCTGCTTTCTGAGGTTGTTTGCCAGCTTGCCGATGGTGGTGGTCTTGCCCACGCCGTTTACACCGATAACAAGGATTATTGACGGCTTTGTGCCTATTTTCAGCTCTGCATCTCCCTCCAGCATTTCGGAGATGATATCCTCCAGCAAAGCACTTATTTCTTTGGGGTCCTTTATCCCCTGTTTCTTTACTCTTTTTCTGAGTTCTGCGGTGATCTCCTCTGCGGTTGAAACTCCGACATCACCCATCACCAACAGCTCGGTCAGCTCTTCAAAAAGCTCTTCATCTATTTTTGAAAAGGATTTAAGCATTGAGTCGATCTGACTCATAACGCTTTCCCTGGTTTTCTTTAATCCGTCACGGATCTTTTTAAAAAGTCCCATTCTCTCTCCTCCTCTGTTTTTGAAATATACCTACAGAGTTTAGTATATCATTTTTATCACTACAGGTCAAGTACAATTATTCAAACTTTCCATATCCCTCCAAAATACATTACTTTTCAAGCCTTTGAGGTGTAGTTATTTTTTGGTTATAAACACTAAAAAACTCATAATAAATCGTTCATTTCACGTATTGAAACATACAAAGCTTTTGTGCTATAGTACGATAATATAAAAATTACGGGGGAATTGATTATGTCTAGATATTTCAGAAAAATCGTCAGTCTTATGCTGGTGACGTTTACGCTGTCAGCCGTTTTTCTCTGTGGAACGCTTACCGCTGCTGCAGAGGAAAAACCTCCCTATATAGCCTCCGGCAAATGCGGCAGTGCCGACATAAACGACATAGAGTACTATGTTTTCGATGACGGCTCGATCGCTTTTTTCCTAGCAGGAACAAACGGCGTTATCAGAGATTATTATCCCAGTGGCACTAACCCGACCGCCCCTTGGTATGATCTGGGAAGTCAAGCTGTCATGGCGAGCTTTCAAAGTACAAAGATCGCTATTGAAAGCGGTATCACTGCTATTGGTGCGTATGACTTTTATCTGCCCTCTGAGCTGACAGGTATGCTCAAACCAATACTGCGTACCGGAAGCATCGATCTTCCGGATTCGCTGACTACGATCGGTGAACATGCTTTTGAAAACCAGATAAAGCTGGAGAAGATAACCTTTCCAAAGAATTTGACAACGATCGGGACAGATGCCTTCAAGGGCTGTACCTTGCTTTACGGCATCGACTACTACGGAGATCCCTCCCACTTGGCTTGGACGGTAGGCACACCGTTCTCACAGAACGTCACCCTTCATATCAAGCCCGAATACGCAGTTCAGCTCAACACTCTTAATCAGCAGTATCAGCCCTATAATATCACCGTAGAGGCTAACCTTCATTCTACTATACAGGGTGACGGCATTGAGAGAAATATCAATATCTCGATGGGACAGGAGAACTCCGGTGTGTTTGGCGGTGCAGCTCCGTTTGTCATAGTGGGTACTTTCTCCGGACAGAAGAAGTCCGTCACCTACGGAAACAACGGCTTCGCTACCGCTGTCAGGATCGGAACGCAGGCAAGCGGTTATCAGTATTATATTCACGAAAACAACAACTCCAAAAACCTCTATGCAGCCGTTGTAAACTCCGGTGCCGGCTTTGTTGAGAGCTTGGATTCGTCAAATCCGTGTGCCTTAAAGCTGGAGCTGAGTCATGAGTATATCGGCAAAAACATTGTCAAGGTTAAGTACAAGCTTACAAACCCAACAAATGCAACGATCGATAATATCCAGCTTGGCAGTGCAGGCGATGTAAAAATCAGTGCCGACGACTATGCCTCCATCAAGCCGTTGACAGATGATCATAATGATCAGGTAGGATTTTATATGACCTCCTCAAAGGAATATGATACAGTCGGTACTAACTCCGCTACGCTTGGCTTTATCGGCAAGGGTGTTGAAGGCTCTTATGAATCTGCCACATATTTCTACGGTCCTGTTTTTGCCAATGCAAATCAGTCCTCTGCCGGTGCGTTCAGACACCGCCTCTTTGCCAACAGGATCTTTGACCCCGGTACAGGTGCGATCGATTCCGGTGAACTGGAGCAAACAAACGGAAAATATCCCGATTCCGGTATGTCATACTTCTGGAACGTTGGTTCTCTTGCACCGAACGAATCCAGGGACTACGCAGTATTGTTCAGCGTGTACGGCTCTGAGGACAGCAATAACGGTCATGAAATGGTTGAAGAAATAGAAAAGATCTACCATACCGTTACCTGGGACTATAACTTTGACGGCGATAATAATGCAGCTACCAATCCCGACGACTCCTACAAGGTACTTGTTGAGAATGGAACTGATATCCCAATGTATGCTGCTGAAGCTCCTAAAAAGCCCAGAACCATTTCTATGGATTACACCTTTGACAAATGGG
>CACYCD010000333.1 GCA_902772755.1 uncultured Ruminococcus sp. | reverse complement strand
TGATTCCGCAGAGGTTAGATCCAGCTCGTCCAGATCCAAGTCAACCTCAATTTTGTCATCAGGCATTTTTCTGGACAAAAGAACAACAGTCTCGACATGTGAGGTTCGGGGGAAGAGGTCGTAGGGGGTTAGGGTTTGGGGGAGGTAGGATTTTTGGGTGAAGAGTTTTAGGTCTCGGGCTAGGGTGGCGGGGTCGCAGGAGATGTAGACTATTCTTTGGGGTGACATTTTTACTACTGTTTCTATGAGGTCGGGGGTCAGACCCTTTCTGGGTGGATCCACGATCACTACGTTTGGTCGGAGGTTATCGTCACTTAGTTTTTTGGCACAGCGGGTGGCATCTCCGCAGATGAATTCCGCATTTTCAATTTCGTTTATACGTGCATTTTGTTCGGCATCTCTGACTGCATCGGGGATTATCTCAACGCCTATCAGCTTTTTGCACTCACGTGCCATAGTCAGACCTATTGTGCCTGTTCCGCAGTACAGGTCAACCAAGATATCATCTTTGCCTAGCTGTGCATACTCTTTCGCTTTTTGGTACAGCTTTTCCGCCTGGGAGCGGTTTACCTGATAAAAGCTGTTGGGGGATAGCCTGAACTTCATACCGCACAGCTCGTCTGTTATTCTGTCGCTGTTGTATATGGTTGTATTGGTTTTTCCCATAATAACATTGGTTTTTTCCGTATTGGAATTTATCACCACTGAGGTAAGCCCGATAATATTTTCTTTAAGAGAACTAACTAATTCTTCCTTGTGGGAAATATCCTTGCCGTTGACAACAAGGCAAACCATAATTTCACCTGTTTTTTCTCCGCAACGTATATACAAGTGACGTATTTTGCCTGTGTGTGCGGTTTCATCATATATAGGCTGGTTTGTCCTTATGAGAAAATCCTTAACAATCGTCATTATCCTGTCAAATATCTCAGGCTGAAGCTGACAGGAAGCTATATCTATGACCCTATGGCTGTGAAAGCCGTAGAAGCCCAGTTCCACGAAACCATTTTTATTTTTGGCTATCGGAAGCTGGGCTTTGTTTCTGTAGTGATCGATTTTTTCAGAGGGGACTATGGGCTGAATCTCTATATCAAGACCGCCGATGCGTGTTACTGCATCTCTGACCTTCTGCTCTTTGATCTTCAGCTCCGCATTGTACGTGATGTGTCTGTAACAGCAACCTCCGCACTTTGAGAAAACGGGGCAATCAACCTCCTGCCTGTCGGGTGAAGGGGATATCAATTTTACTATTTTGCCGAAGCAATAGTTTTTCAACACCTTTAAGATAAGCACCTCTGCCCTGTCCCCTATGGCGGAATTTGGCACAAACACAGCTATGCCGTCATCGGTTTTTCCGACACCGCTTCCCTCTGCTGTCATTCCTGTTATTTCTAATTCTATTATATCATTTTTCTTTATGTTCATTATTTTCATATCAAGCCTGCTATATGTTTTTGAATCCTTGTGACATCTCTTATGGTTATTCTTCCGTCACCGTCATAATCTGCCAAGCCGATATCAATATCAGTCTTACAGTGGACAATATACTTTTGGATAATCACGGCATCTCTGATATCCACCGCTCCGTCTGCGTTTACATCACCCATTATTCCTTGGAGTTTTGGCAGAGCTTCTGTGTAGGTCTCACCGCAGAAATCACAGGTATACTCCATCATTCCCCCCTCTTCAAAGGTGGGGAGCTTCAACAGCTTTCCCTCCGCTTCGGAAGAGTGGGTGTAACTGAGCTTCTTTATTTCTCTTTTGGAAATATCAGATTTATCTATACAATAAAACTTGTTTTCGTTATTCGTCCAAGTATTCCAGACAATATTTCCGTTGAACAGCACCGGCTGACAATCGGAGAGATTGCCCTTGAATGAATAGATGTCTCCCTGTTTTTCTCCGTCTGCATTTACTTCCGTGTAATACACCTTGTTGTCGGGGACGATGTAGTAATAATTTCTGAACTGAGCACTATCAAGCACCGTACTAAATTCCACTACCGAAAACTCCGACCACAGCACGAGAAATCTTTTGCTGCTTATTTTTACAAGATGCGGAGTTGAGGCGGTTTTGTAATCTGCACATTTGCTAATTTTTTTGAGTGATACCTTGCTGCCACTCTTGGGCTTCACTGCGACATAGACGTTTCTTGACTCTGCACCCTCTTTTATCTGATAGGTTTTTAACTCGTCTATCCCGTTTGTGACGGTCACTGTCCTGTTGCCACGGCTCAAAGTCCAGTCATAGCCACTGTATTCGATCTGATTGTAGGCAGTTAGGTAGCTTGATGAAGAAATTTCAAACCCTCCCACGGAAGCACCCGTGTAATTATCTCCGCTGTTTCCGCCGAATTTCAAAATATCGGTTGTTTTTACCTCTTTGGTGGTAAACTTTCCGCTTGATATTTTAGTGGGGTACTCCATCAGGCAGATGCTTCTGGGAACAGCATCTCCGTGATCAACTGCAACGATGCTGTCATCGTTGATCTTTACAAACTGGTTGAATGAATGGCTGACGTAACCGTTATTGTTGTTGCTGACCTTTGTAATATAGTCGGTTATCTTCATTGAGCTGATATCTACTTGGATAGTCACGTTTGCCTCGTGATTTGTTCCGTTGCTGTCGGCGTACATCTCG
>CACYCD010000332.1 GCA_902772755.1 uncultured Ruminococcus sp. | reverse complement strand
TCGCTTTCGAGTACCTATGATATCTCAAATATTGTGAAGGAGGGAAGTAAAGTGCCAAGAAGAGGCTCAATCGCAAAGCGTGATGTTTTGCCGGATCCCATGTATAATTCAAAGCTTGTTACCCGTCTCATCAACAACATTATGCTTGACGGAAAAAAGGGTGTTGCTCAAAAGATCGTTTACGGTGCATTTGACATCATTCAGGAAAAGACAGGCAGCGATCCGCTCGATACCTTTGAGAAGGCTATGGAAAACGTAATGCCCATTCTCGAAGTAAAGGCTCGTCGTGTAGGCGGTGCTACCTATCAGGTCCCGATCGAAGTAAGACCTGACAGAAAACAAACACTCGGTCTTCGCTGGATCACCAGATATTCCAGACTGCGTTCCGAGAAAACAATGAAAGAAAGACTTGCAGGCGAAATCCTCGATGCTGTCAACGGTGCAGGCGGAGCGTTCAAAAAGCGTGAAGATACACACAAGATGGCAGAAGCAAACAAGGCGTTCGCTCACTACAGATGGTGATCTGTGGCGTTTGCATTGTTTGCAGATGATGAAAAAGGAGGATAATGTGTATGGCAAGACAAGTTTCACTTGAAATGACAAGAAACATCGGCATTATGGCTCACATCGATGCCGGTAAAACAACCACTACCGAAAGAATACTCTACTATACGGGCATCAACCATAAGCTTGGTGAAACTCACGAGGGTGCCGCAACTATGGACTGGATGGTTCAGGAGCAGGAGCGTGGCGTTACTATCACATCAGCCGCAACCACCTGTTTTTGGAAAAAACACCGTATCAACATCATTGATACCCCCGGTCACGTTGACTTCACCGCCGAGGTAGAGCGTTCACTCCGTGTACTTGACGGCTCAGTAACAGTTCTTTGTGCAAAGGGCGGTGTTGAGCCACAGTCCGAGACCGTATGGAGACAGGCTGACAACTACCACGTTCCCAGAATGGCTTATGTAAATAAGATGGACATTATGGGTGCGGACTTCTTCAGAGTTGTCAATATGATGAGAGAAAGACTCAACTGCAATGCTGTTCCGATACAGCTCCCCATCGGTGCCGAGGACACATTCAAGGGTATTATCGACCTTGTAACAATGAAGGCTGAGGTTTATTACGATGACCTCGGAAATGATATCCGTGAGGAAGAGATCCCCGCTGATATGCTGGAGCTTGCAGAGGAATACCGTGAAAAGCTGATCGATTCCGTTGCCGAGCAGGACGACGCTCTTATGGAGAAATACTTTGAGGGCGAAGAACTGACAACGGAAGAGATCAAGGCTACTATCCGCAAGGCTACCATCAGCAACGCTATGGTTCCCGTATGCTGCGGTACTTCATACAGAAACAAGGGCGTACAGCTCCTGCTTGACGCAATTGTTGACTATATGCCTGCTCCTGTTGACATTCCTGCTATCAAGGGTATCAACCCCGATACAGAGGCAGAAGATGAAAGACATTCATCAGACAGCGAGCCTTTCTCAGCTCTTGCATTCAAGATCGCTACCGATCCCTATGTCGGAAAGCTCTGCTTCTTCAGAGTTTACTCCGGTACAGTCAATGCAGGACAGACAGTATATAATGCATCAAAGGGTAAGAACGAGAGACTCGGACGTATCCTCCAGATGCACGCAAATAACCGTAAGGATATCGACTGCGTATATTCAGGTGATATCGCCGCTGCAGTAGGTCTTAAGAACACTACCACAGGTGATACTCTCTGTGATGAAAAGCACCCGATCATCCTTGAATCAATGGAGTTCCCCGAACCCGTTATCAGAGTTGCCATCGAGCCTAAGACCAAAGCCGGTCAGGAGAAGATGGGTATTGCACTTGCAAAGCTTGCAGAGGAAGATCCCACCTTCAAGGCTTATACAGATGACGAAACAGGACAGACTATTATTGCAGGTATGGGTGAGCTTCACCTTGAGATCATCGTTGACAGACTTCTGCGTGAGTTTAAGGTAGAGGCAAACATCGGTGCTCCCCAGGTTGCTTATAAAGAGACTATCCGCAAAAATGCAGAGGTTGACTGCAAGTATGCACGTCAGTCGGGCGGTAAGGGTCAGTACGGTCACGTCAAGATCCGTGTATTCCCCAATCCCGGAAACGGCTACGAGTTTGTCAACTCCGTTGTCGGCGGTGCTATTCCCAAGGAATATATCCCCGCCGTCGATCAGGGTATCCAGGGAGCTATGCTCTCAGGTGTACTTGCCAACTACAATGTTGTTGACTGTAAGGTAGAGCTGTATGATGGTTCTTACCACGAGGTCGACTCATCTGAAATGGCATTCAAGATCGCAGGCTCAATGGCATTCAAGGACGCTATGAGCAAGGCAGATCCCGTTCTGCTTGAACCCGTAATGAAGGTTACGGTCATCGTTCCCGAGGAGTATATGGGCGACGTTATCGGCGACCTCAACTCCAGAAGAGGACAGATACAGGGTATGGAGGCTGTTGGCAACGCACAGCGTATCAACGCTCACGTACCGCTTTCAGAGATGTTCGGCTATGCTACCGATATGCGTTCCAAAACGCAGGGCAGAGGTCAGTATGTAATGGAGCCCGACATCTATCAGGAAGTTCCCAAGTCTATCGCTGAGGATATTATGTCCAAGCGTAAGAAGAGAGATTGATTTTATCGCAATTTTTAACGATAAAATCAGAAAAGCTATTGCAATTTAAGAAAAAAATTGATAGAATAGCATTACTGAGATTATTCTAAGGAGGATATACTAAAATGGCTAGACAAAAGTTTGAAAGAACAAAGCCCCATGTAAACATTGGTACAATCGGACACGTTGACCACGGTAAGACAACTCTTACAGCTGCTATCACCAAGGTTCTCAACCTCAACGGCGAAGCTGACTTTGTTGATTACGCTAACATCGACAAGGCTCCCGAGGAGAGAGAAAGAGGTATCACAATCAATACCGCTCACGTTGAGTATGAGACAAAGAACCGTCACTACGCTCACGTTGACTGCCCCGGCCATGCTGACTATGTAAAGAACATGATCACCGGTGCTGCTCAGATGGACGGTGCTATCCTTGTTGTT
>CACYCD010000331.1 GCA_902772755.1 uncultured Ruminococcus sp. | reverse complement strand
TGCTTTACAAACATTTCCATAACAGGAAAGTTGCTGATGCCCAAACCGCAGAATGCGACACGCTTGTTTTTTATACTGTTAAAAAAGTTATCTGTTCTGTTCAAAGCGATAACCCTCCTTTATAAGGATATTATATCAAATCAGAAAAATTTTTCAAGGGCATCTCTAAAAAACCGGAGTGGTTTTAGTGTGCCCTCAATACAAATTCGTAAAAAAACGGCAATCCGATGATTGCCGTTGGTTGCTTCCCTGATTATTTTTCACGTCTGCCGAGAAGAACATCAACAGGGATCTCAAGGATATCGGCGAGTGCCACAAGCTCAATGTCGGTCACGTAGCGGATCTGACCCTCTAGCTTTGAAAGTCCGGAGGCGTTCATATCAACCCCGTTGACTTGAAGCTGAGCCAGTAGCTCCTTTTGCTTCATACCCTTTTTTTTGCGGGCGGCTTCTACCCTTGCACCGATAAGATTTCTGTCACCTAATTCCTGTTTTCTTAATCTCATGATCTAACTCCCCAATTTCTTTTAGATAATTCTTTATAACAAATTTTATGCTCATATTATAATACTACAAAAGAAAAAAAACAAGTGGTTTTGTAAATATTTTTAAAATTAGGTAACATTTCAGCGTATTGCATTACAAATAGCCAATATTTTTGTTATATTTTTGTAATCAAGGAATTATTTTTCAGAAATATAAGTCGATCAGTCGTATTCAGTATATGTTGCCGAATAAGCAGATATGAGCTTGTACACCTCTTCCCAATTATCGGCTCTGTGGATATTTTCATCGGATACACTCATATTCCAAGGAGCGGTAAAGCAGATAGTATAAAGTCTGTCCTTCAACAGCTGAAGATTTTTGGGAGTATCATCGACCATCACCCGAATGTCATATTCAAAGCAGGCTTCAAGCTTATCCTTGGCACTGTTTTCCTCGGCACAGTAGGTGATTTCCTCATATTTGATTTTGTTCTTTTTCAGCCAGTATTTCAGCAGTCCCCTTGAAATCGAGGGAAGCACGCCCCTGTCAGCAGTAAATACCCTGCTGGTTATAATGTAGACCTTGTGACCCTCCTTATACAGGTGTGAGATGATCTTGCTGCTGTTGTGCATACAGGGCTGGAGTATCCAGTATTTCCAGCCGTAATCACGCCAAAATCTCCTGCCCTGCTTTTGAGTACAGCCAAATACCTCCTCCACAGTATATGCACAGGGGTTTACGATGCTGAGGTTATATTTCTCATAAAAATATTTTGTGCCGTAATCCATCAGGAATTTCCCCATATCAACAAGCACACCGTCAATATCTATGCCAATATTCATACTTATCACCTGTATAAATGATACCAGAAAATAAGACAAAATGCAATAAAAAAATGCAAAACCAAGCAGGCGTTTTACCAACTTGGGAAAAACGCCTGCTGTGCAGTTTTTATACTATGCCTGCTATAGCTTTTTGTATTGCAGTAACATCCTTGATGTTGACTACCTTGTCATGGTTGAAGTCAGCTGCTTTCAACGCCTGATCCGAAAGTACTTCTTTCTTAACAGTGTACTTCTGGATCAAAGCAGCATCCGAAATATCAAGAACACCATCCATATTGGCATCGCCCGGAACGATTTGATCCTTCTCACCTACATAAAGAACATAAGTGTTATTGATCAAGTTGCTGTCATCGCCGTAGGCAACTACGTTAAAGGTGACCATACCCTCATAATTTGCATATTTTGGAATATCATTCACCTTGATAGTTACGTATTCGTTGTATCCGACAGGCATAAACTTCTTTGTGTAGATAGCTTCTCCGCTATTGTTTAAAATCTGCAGTTCACCTGCTGAGGCAAAGCTGTCGTAGTTGGTTATGGTGACCTCTGCATAATCGGAACCTGTGTATACAACGTGTTCTGCTGAAACCGTTAGATCACAATCTGTCAGTCCAAAGGAATATTCAGCCTCATTATACTCGCTGTCTGTGACACGTACAGTTATATCGGAATCGTACATAACATAGGGAGCTTTAAATGTAATGTCAAAGCTCTTCAATTCACCTGACTGAAGCGTATCTTCAAATTCTGCTTCGCCCAAAACTGTACCTGCACTGTTGACAACCTCAAATTTGAAATTCTTCTGCTGAGTATCACTGATGTTGTTAAGCACAACTGATACACTTACATCTTCGCCTGCTATCACGTGGTCATCGTTGACGATCACATTGTCGATTGCAATTGCAGAGGCAGGTGCGATCTTGTCAAGATTGAGCGTACTGTTGATATTGACGTCCTGATCTATGTTGACAGATGAATCGACATAAACCACATTGAGCTGATTATCAACAAATGCAGCACTCGACTGTTCTGCATAATTAGATGAGCTGACAATTTCAACAGGCAGACCGAATTTTCCTGTGGTGGAGTCAAGGTAGTAAGCGAGTATACTCCTGCCGTTTTTCTCGTTGGCTGCTTCAAAAACAATTGCAGCATCGCCGTTTTCCGATGTGACGAGGTTAAAGTTTGACAGTGCTTCTGTGTTTGATTTTTCTATAAGTGTTTCAGCCTTCAAGGTTGAATCCGCAGCTTGGTTAATGTTATCGTTTTCGCTCCAGAGAATCACATTGTTTCCGTTTAACTTTGCAAACTGAATATTGCCGGAGTATACATCATTTGCAAGCTCGGATTTTTTATTCTCTTTTGAAATATTTATAACACTGATCGTTCTGTTGTTTACATCCTCAAGATTGCCGTCATTTGCACAAACATAACCAATATAGCTGTCAGCTGAGATCATACCTGCATCTATAGCAAGGATATCGGAAACATTGCTTTCTGCTGTTACGGGTGCTGTCCAGCTTTCGCCATCGAGCTTGCTGTACTTAATGGTGTTGTTTGAGCCGAACATAAACGGACTGTTGTCGGAATTATTGACAAATACCACTGCCGGACTGCCGTTAAGCTCAGTGAGAGCAACCGCATTGTCATAGTTATCTTCGTCTGTAACACAAACCGGTGTTATGAATTTGTCGGAAATTTTGTTGAACCTTGTAACATAAACATCAGAGTTCTTAGCGGCTTCATTGATGCTTGCGGGGTTATCTTCATATTCCTGATTGCTCTGACTGTATGCAAGGTAAATTTCACCGTTGATCTCTTTAAGAATGTAAGAATAATCTGACTGATGGTTTTTGTCAAGCTTAACCGGATCACTCCAGGTCTTTGTATTCTTATTATATACCGAGTAGTAAAGTGCTGAAGCGTTGGCTGAGATTTTTGCATCCTTATCAACACCCTTGAATACAAGTACAGAGGTTTCTCCGCTTGTGATGAGCTTTGGCTGTGCATCGGTGTTTACTCTGTTATAGAGATTTACGGAATTATTCTTTGCTGTGCTTTCACCGTTCCACGGCTGGTAGGCAAATGTAGTATCAAGCGGAGCATAAGTGAAGTTATCAGCACAGGAGAGCCACTCATATATTGAAGCAGCCGAGGGCAGATCATCTATCTTGTGATCAAGATCATTCTGCTCTCTATTGTATAGTGGCCACTCACCCTCTGTTATGGCTATCTTACCGTCAAAGTCAAAGACTTTCAAATAGAACCCTGCTTCACCGCTCATTGTAATCTCACTCAAACCGAAGGGATAGTCCTCATTATGTTCAAGCTTGATCTCAAGACCGAGACTGCCATAGATACCCAAGCTGGCAACCTCAATACCGATACCTGCTCTGAGTCCCAATTCTGCCGAGAATGCCAAAGCAAGATTTCTCATTACCCATTGCTTTGTTTCTTCATCAGCACGGAAGTGTATCTCAAATTCAGTACCGCCTGATGCTTCTACCGTTACGGTAACAGGCACATATATCGGAGTGGGATAAGTTTTTGACCATTCGCCACTAATTTCTGCTTTCGCAAACACAGATGAACCTGTCATACGTATTACACCAAATTCATCAATCCCGAATACCATATAACCTGCTATTGACACCTCAGCGTCTAATCCGCCGACAAATTTATTTGCGGCTTTTCGTATGGGTTGTGAAATTCTTTTATGTGTTTTTTTCTGAATAAGAGCAAGGTACTTGTTTGCCAGTTTGTCATTTTCTCCATCTTCAGAACCTTTTGAGAGATTTATACCGACGAATAATTCGCCGTCAACGACCTTAACGGAAATCGGCAGAAAAGATTCCTGGAAAGGCTCTGCAATTTTGGTATCTCCCCAACCCAATTCGACTGATTTTCCACCGACAACGGGAATATTTTCGGGCAGTGTAAACTCCATACCATCATGAAGATTAAATTCAAATTCAGAGAACTTGTCAAATTTACGGCTGTCCACTACCCTTGCCATAGTTTTAACAGGTTCATCTATCTGATCATCTTCAAAGGTTACAAGTACATAGATGGAGCTGTACATTTTAAACTGAGAGGGGTGATAGGTTTTTATGTAGGTTTCCTCAAAAGAAGTACTTTCAATAGCTTCCAGCGGATTTTCTTTGTCTTGTGAAATATCTACCGATTTGATGCCCTCGCCGAATGCATCTATACTGAAGGTATAGTCATACTTGTTCATCATATCTATCGGCTTTTCTTTAACAAGTATATCACATTCATTTACGATAACCTGAGAAACAAAGCTCTTCTCATTATCGGGGAACAGTCGGATAGTATCCTCTGAGCCTATGCAATATCTGTTATAGTAGGATTTTTTATAGGTATGGTATCCGTCCTTTTCGATAGTAACACGAGCTGATGCATCTCTCGGAACATCAATATTGGCTTCACCATTGGCATCTGTAGTATAGACCTTACTGTCATCAATTGTGATCTTTGCACCGCTCAGAGGATTGCTTTCCTTATCCTGAACGATAAATTTAAATCCATCTGCGTTTGACGGAGCATAGTCCTTGATAAAGTCTGTAAAGTACTCTGTCGGCTCTGTAGATACTGACACGGATACGCCGCTGTTTTTGGTATCCTCAATAACCCTGTTTACATAACGGTAGTGTTCATATTCAGTGGTATCCGTACCTTCAATTGTGAGCATTGATTTGTAGTGATATACTACACTTTCATTTGGCAGCAAAATGTCAATATCCCTTATCATTGGGTGACGCAAGCCGTTAATATCTATAAACTCCTTAGCAAAGGCAGTTTTTCCGGATCTCCATTGGAAGTTATAGTATGGAACAGAACCGTCGTTGGTGACAACTATATTGTAGAAAATACGTGTACCTTCGGTTTCTTCTTCTGTTTCAATATTTACGCTCAGACTGGTTGCACCGTAGACTGTGATGGGTTCGGCGGCTTCAAATTTTGCGGTAACGGGTTCATTAAACTCATCAAGAACGCCCATATAGTCCGCAGAAATATCATAGCTGCCTGCTTTGTCGCCTCGGAGTATCCAGCGTAATGTCTTTTGCTCCTGACCCTTGATCTTATCGATATAGGCTACAGCGGATTTTTCTGCATCCTCCGCAGTGGTCTGCATAATTGTAAGTCCTTCGGGAACATTCAGGGTAACATGGCTTTCCGAAATTGAAAATTCGGGAGAAGCGTTGTTGAGAATGTGGAGCTTGACATCAAAAAATTCCTTGAGTACAGACATTTCAACCGGAACATCAATGTATGCTACCTGATACTTTGGTTCGGAGCCACCGCTTCCTGTTCCTGTACCCCAGCCGGGTCCCCAGCCAAAGATATGGGGGGTAAGCACTCTGGCTCTTCCTGCGGGGTCATAGACCCTGATCTTGGACTGACCTATCGTTCTGATTCCGTTCCAATAGAACTGAGCCGTCTGAGGTTTGCCGGAATAGTTGAGTCTGACATTGATTTTTACAACATTCTGATTTTCTGCTGCATTGATATCAATACCTGCTGCTTTGATCTCGTGGAGATTCATTCTGTGGATCTCAAATTCACCTGTGACGATCGGCTGTTTTACAAGTACAAGTGTTTCCTTTGTTTCGGTTCCGTTGAGGGCGATAACACTTGACCTTACAGGGAGATAATCGGCTTTATATGATGCTACGGTGTGTGAACCGAGAGTTGCATCAAACACTGCAACACCGCTTCCATCGGTATTTGTCTTTACTTCGCCCTGTTCTCCGAGATCAAGATAAACAGGGGTATTTGCCATTCTTGAACCCTGGTCGTCCTGAACTGTAACCTTGATCTTTCCGAAAGAGTTTTTATCGGAAACAGTTACATCCTTTGTGGTAGTATTCTGATTTCCGTCTGTATCCGTAACTGTCAGAGTAACTGTAAATACTCCGACCGAGGTATATCTGTGAACCGCAGAGCTTCCTGTTGTACTGCTGCCGTCACCAAATGTCATACTGTACTCTGCTATTCCTCTGTCATCGGTTGAGCCTTCGGCACTGAAAACATAATCAGTGTTCACCTGAACCTTTGCAGGGCAGTTGATGACCGCTACAGGCGGTACATCTCCCGGGATAGTATAGTATTCGGTCACAGCCTCCTGAGAGTTTCCTACTGTGTCAAACAGCACGACCTTATAGCATACTTCGGTTGCGGAAGAAGAATACTTTCCGTCCTCAAAGCTGTTTTTATCGGCAGGACAGCAATCTATAAATACAAAATCCTTGTCAAGATTTGTCTTTCTATATATATAGTAGCCCTCGGCTTCCTCGTTATTATCCCACTTACCTGTGAATACGCCTTCCTTCTCGGTAACAGTGAGGTTGCTGATCTCAGTAGCTGTATTCTTAACGG
>CACYCD010000330.1 GCA_902772755.1 uncultured Ruminococcus sp. | reverse complement strand
GTTGGGGGTATCAAGTGATGATACCGTCACTTACATTATTGTAACATATAATTTAATTATTTGCAACAACAATTTGTTTCTTTATTTCCAATATTTATAAAAAATTCCGAACTGCATTTTCGGGTCACAGCCTCCCTGTTATATCCGAAAATCCTCTGCACTGAACTGCTGCAGGGGGGCGGAGGATTCGGGTATTCTGAGGGTGGGGTTGTAGCTGAATTTTCTGCATTTGCCGTTTACTATCTGTCGTCTTTCGGAGCAGATATATCCACTCTTGATATTTCCGGCGTGACTGCACAGACTGCAGTCGGGCTTAATATTATTTCCGAATAATTTTTTTCTCATAAATATCACCGTTTATATTATAAATGATTTTTTACGCTCTTGCAAGTGTCTTTAAAATATTGTAAAATGTTTTTAGGTGATTATTATGGATATTAAAAGCAAAACAATGACTCTTCACGAAAATCAGGGAGTGCCTTACCTCACGTATGACCGTCTGTCGGAGATACCGTTTATACACCATGCTTTTTCAACAAAGCACGGAGGTGTTTCAACAGGGGAGTGGAGCACAATGAACTTTGCCTTTTCACGGGGGGACAAGCCCGAAAACGTGATAGAGAACTACAAGATATTCTGCAAAGCCACCGGCTTTGATTACAACACGCTGGTAACCTCAAGTCAGGATCACAATACGTTTGTGCGTCCCGTCACAAAAAAGGAATACGGCATAGGGATTTGGAAGGAAAAGGATATGCTCTCCGTTGATGCACTTATCACCAACGAACCCGATGTCACACTCGTAACTCACTATGCGGACTGCACACCGCTGTTCTTTGTTGATACAAGGCAAAAAGCCATAGGGCTTGCACACGCAGGCTGGAGGGGTACGGTGGGTGAGATAGGGAAAAAAGTTATCGAAAAAATGTCGGCACTCTATGGAACCGACCCTTCCGACCTTGTTGTTTGCATTGGTCCCGCAATTTCAAAATGCTGTTATGAGGTTGACAAAGCCTGTGCGGATAATTTTTACGCTTTGGACAAATTATCTCATACGGATTTTATCTTTCCAAAAGCAGGTGGCAAATTTATGATAGATCTGCCGGAAGCCAACAAGCAGATAGTGATGTCGGCAGGCGTACCCGAAAAAAATATCGTAAAAAGTGATATCTGTACCAAGTGCAGCAGCGAGCTGTTGTGGAGTCACAGGGCAACAAACGGCAGACGGGGTACTATGTGTGCATTTATGAGGATCAACCATGCGTGAACTGAAAATAGAAAAAAACGACTCGGGACAGCGTCTTGACAAATTTATGCAAAAGAAATTTAAAACGATGCCCAAGCCGATGGTGTATATGTATATAAGAAAAAAGTGCGTAAAGCTCAACGGAAAAAAGACCGCACCGCAGACTATGCTGTCCGAGGGAGATGTACTCACATTTTATATAAAGGACGAATTTTTTGAAGCCTCGGAGAAGGAAAGCTATGAATTTTTAAAAGCTCCTGCAAAGCCGGATATACTCTATGAGGACAATAATCTCATACTCACGGACAAAAAACCCGGGCTTATCGTGCATCAGGACAGCAGTTATCACTTTGACTGCCTGCTAACACGGGTACAGCATTACCTCTATGACAAGGGAGAATATGACCCAAGGGCGGAAAATTCCTTTGCACCGGCAGCGGTCAACCGCATAGACAGAAATACCGGAGGGATCGTCATTACGGCAAAGAATGCCGAGGCACTGAGGATACTCAATGAAAAGATGAGATCCCGTGAGCTGAAAAAAACCTACCTCTGCCTGCTGATAAATGAGCCTGAGAAAAAGTCAGAGCTTTTATCGGGATATCTTATAAAGGACGAAAGCAAAAACAAGGTCAGAGTTTCCAAAGCTCCCATCGAGGGCGGAAAGGAGATCCTCACAAGGTATAGGGTGCTGGAAACAAAAAACGGTCTTACCCTCTGTGAGGTGGAGCTGCTCACGGGGCGTACCCATCAGATCAGAGCACACCTTGCATTTATTGGCTGTCCTCTGCTGGGAGATAATAAGTACGGAAATAAAGAGGTAAACCGCCGGTACGGTCTTAACCGCCAATGTCTGTACAGCTGTAAGCTGAAATTTGACTTCAAAACCGATGCAGGAATACTAAATTACCTCACCGGCAGAGAGTTTGAGGTGAAAAGCATAGATTTTTTAAACACATTTTTTGCCTGCTGACGTACTATATACAAGGGGTGAGCAGTTGAAGAGTTGCAGAATGCACCGCAGGTCGGGGATCAGCTTCGGCTTGGGCTTGCTGTTAGCCACAGTCCTGCCCGACAGCTTTCTCACAGGCTGCTGTGCTGTAGTTATCATCCTATTATCATGTATGCTGTGCAGGAGGTAGTTTATGAAAGTAATAGTGATCCAAAACCCAAGATTCATAGGTCCGGTACTCAGAAAATGGTACGGTATTAAAAAAGTACATCCCAAACAACCCT
>CACYCD010000329.1 GCA_902772755.1 uncultured Ruminococcus sp. | reverse complement strand
TCCAGCCCTGTCTGAGCCTTCACCTGATCGGCTACCTCGGGGTTGAGTGCCTCGCCTGCGGTCGTGATGTATTTCAGCTTTGAAAGATCGTACCTCTGCATACCTCTTTTGATGAAATATCTGTACACGGTCGGCGGAGCACAGAACGAAGTAACGCCGTAACGCTCGATTATTTTCAGCAGGTTTGCAGGTGAAAAGTTGTTGAAGTCATAGACCATAACGGCACAGCCACACAGCCACTGACCGTAGATCTTTCCCCATGAGGCTTTGCCCCAGCCTGTTTCGGCAACGGTGAAGTGCAGACCCTTCTCCTGAACGTTGTGCCAGTATTTCGCTGTAATGATGTGCGACAGCGTGTAGGTGTGGTCGTGCATTACAGCCTTGGGATAGCCCGTTGTACCGGAGGTGAAGTAGATTATCATAGGCTCACTCCACTTGGTTTCCACTCTCGGGAAAACATCGGAGGCGGATTCTATTTCATTTGTAAGATTTACGGTGTCCTCAACATCACGGCGGACTACAAACACCTTTTTCAGCCTGCTGTTTTGCTTTGAAGCCTGTACCAGTTTTTCCGCTGTATCTTCACCGTCTGTGCAAATCGCAAAGCGGATATCGGCAGTTTCTACTCTGTAAACGATATCCTCCACTGTCAGCATATTTGTTGCAGGAATGACAACCGCACCGATTTTGTGCAGGGCAGGAACAATGTACCAGTATTCATAATTCCTCTTTAGAATTACAAGCACCTTATCACCCTTTTTTACACCCTGAGCTGTCAGAGCATTAGCCGACTTGGAGCTGAGCTTGGCTATATCGCCAAAGGTGAAGGTTTTTTCTTCCTTTTTGGTATTAGCCCATTTTACTGCGATATCCTCGGGGGCAAGTCTGCCCATCTCGTCAACCACATCATAACCGAAGTTGTAATTTTCGGGCATAGTCAAATCAAATTTAATAAGTCTGCCGTTTGCGTCACATTCGGCATTGCAAAACCTTTTATATAACTGCATAATCATTCTCCCGTATTTATCGTTATGCTATTATTATACAGTTTAATAACCGTTTTTACAATAGTCAAAGCAATGCAAATGAATAATTTTTTGCATTATCTTATGCTGTTTGTGCATTATCACTCTAAATCTTGCAGCAATATTGACATTGTATTTGTAACGTGATATTATTGTATATAAAGGAGCTGATAATTATGGCAAACATCAGTATCAGAGTAGATGATAACATCAAATTACAGGCACAAGAGCTTTTTTCATCGCTGGGAATGGATATGAGTACGGCAATGAACATATTTTTAAGACAGTCGATCGCATTTGGAGGCATACCCTTTGTGATACGCAAGACAGAATACAACGCCGAAACGGAACAGGCGATCAAAGAAGCACAAAACGGAGTAAATCTGAGTGAAAGCTATGATTCTGTGGCAGAATTACGGAGGGCATTGAATGCTGAAGATCAGAGTTCATAACAGATTTAAAAAAGACTTAAAGAACATCAAAAAACGTGGTTTTGATGAAAACAAGCTTTGGGCTGTTATTGAATTGCTGGCAAGCGAAACAACTTTACCGCCAAAAAACTGCGATCACAATCTGACAGGAAATTACCAAGGTTGCCGAGAGTGTCACATTGAACCGGATTGGCTGTTGGTATATGAAATAAAGAAAGATGAGCTACTGCTGATTCTCATTAGAACCGGATCACATTCAGATTTAAAATTCTGAAAACAATTTACCATAAGAGCCTGTATAGGGCTTATTTTGAAAATAATAATCAAAGAGGTGAGAATATGAACATTAAAAAATACACGGTCGGGACACCGTTTCCCACCGATGCGGTCATCGAAGATATAAAATGCGAAACTACTCTGCCACCGTTTATTTCGGCAGAGAAGAATAAAATCACCCTGACTTTTCCGCTTGCCGATGATGACATCATTTACGGTCTGGGCGAGCAGGTCGGAGGGATAAACAAGCGTGGCAGGGTGTTCCGCAGCTTTTGCAGTGATGAT
>CACYCD010000328.1 GCA_902772755.1 uncultured Ruminococcus sp. | reverse complement strand
TCTTGCCGTGGGTGCTTTGCCTGTTGGAACAAAACCCCGGGAAGCTGTGTTATCAAGGACGATATGCAGGAAATCCTGCAAAAAATTATGTGGGCTGATATTATCGTTTGGTCGTTCGGTCTGTATTACTTCAATGTACCCGGAAAGCTCAAAATGCTGATTGACCGACAACTTCCGCTTGTTCTTCCGTTTATGACAAAGGAGAGCGAAAGCGGAGGTCATCAGTCACGATTTGATATGTCAGGCAAACGTCACGTAGTGATATCCACCTGCGGTTTTTATACGGCAGAGGGCAATTACAACTCTGTCATTGCAATGTTTGATCACTTCTTGGGAAAAGACGGTTATGAAAAGATCTTCTGCGGTCAGGGTGAGCTTTTCAGGGTGGAGGAGCTTAATTCAAGAACGCAGGAATATCTCGATTCGGTCGAACAGGCAGGAACG
Organism: uncultured Ruminococcus sp.; assembly: GCA_902772755.1. Lineage (GTDB taxonomy): Bacteria > Bacillota > Clostridia > Oscillospirales > Acutalibacteraceae > Ruminococcoides. The sequence goes on along the minus strand of CACYCD010000328.1, from coordinate 2,187 downwards.
GAATTTGCACACGGCAAAATTTCCGATGAGACCCGTCAGAAGCTGAACGAGATGCTCTATCCGAGAGAGGCTTTTGAAGCAATGGCAGACGCAAGCTGGGGTATAGACAAGGAAACAGGTGTATCGGAAAGTCCAGCCTATGTATTTACAAAGCAGATGTCCGCCCTGTACAACAAATCATCCTACAGCGGACGTGACCTTGTGCTTGAAATGCACTATACCGATGTAGAAGAAACCTATCAGATTATTATGAAACAGAACGGCTGTGAAGTTATCAAGGATAATTTTACCGAATTTACAACAAAAATAGAAACACCCTTCACAGTATGGAAGAGTATCTCAAAGGGTGAAATATCAGGCTCGCAGGCGATGTATGAAAAGCTCTACCGAATAGAGGGTGACTTTGACCTAATGCTCAATTGGGAGCGGTATTTCGGAACGGGTACACCGCAGAAAAGCGAGAACAAAAACAGCGAAAAATCGCCGACATTTATGCTTGTGCTTGCTCCGTGGATAGCGTTCTGGGTATCAGTACCCATCGACACTTTCACCGGTGCGGCGGTGTCAATAGCCGTGTGTGCCTTGATCGGCTTGATGTGTTTAAAAAACAAAAAAACCGTTTATGATACAGTGTCCTCGGCTGCGGTGACGGGATTTTCGATACTTCTGATGGTGTTTCCGGCTCTGACAGCCGAGGCGGTGTCACTGTCTTATTTTTCATTCGGTGCCATGTGGTGCCTGTCCTGTCTAAGCAAAATCCCCCTTACAGCGTGGTACTCCATGAAGGGCTACAACGGAGAAACAGCACTTGAAAATCCGCTGTTTGTCAGAACAAACCGCATACTTACTCTGATATGGGGCGTGCTGTACCTCGCAACCGGTGTGTGGACATACTTCTTGATGCGATCCGATTTCTCAGCCTACATCGGACTGATAAACAACATTCTCCCCATAGCAATGGGAGTCTTCACAGCCTTTTTCCAAAAATGGTATCCGCCGCACTTTGCTTCAAAATAAAATATCCGAACAATGGAAAATCCCCTCTGCGGAAAATTCCGCAAGGGGGTTATTGTCTATATTGACAAATAATGATAGAAATGCTAAAATTATTATGAAATATGATAGTTAGGAGGGCTGATATGGGTAATGATGCGGAGAAGTATTTAAGTGTCGGTTTTGAAAGCGGAGCAAAGAAAGCAGGAGAAACCATTACTAATCGTGCGTTGGACTTTGCTATTGATTCAGTGAAAACCGTATATAGACGAGGAAAAATTTTACTCGATATCGCATTTGACCGTTATCTTGAAAATGCGTATAATAATCTAAATCAGGTAAAAACACTTGCAACCGGAACCGATGTCAGAAAAATAATCAAAGAGAACGGCGAGATTGATCTTTATGTAAAAATCGGAGTAAAATATAAAGAAGACACAATTGATACTTCTTGTGTGGATAATTTGCTTGAAAAAGGCGATAATATTTTGATAGTCGGCACAGGCGGAATCGGTAAATCCATGTTATTAAGGTATTTGTTTCTCAATTCCGCTGATGACATCAAATATATTCCTGTTTTTGTAGAATTACGCAAAATCAGTGGACAGACTGCCGATAGTATTTCCATTATTGAACTTATCAAGGAATGTATGGCACAATATGATGTTGAGCTTCCGGAAGATGAGTTTAAGTACAGTCTCAGGTCGGGAAGATATCTGTTTCTGTTTGATGCACTCGATGAAGTTAAGGAAGAGTTATCCCATAAAACAGCAGAAAAAATCCAGAAGTTTTGTTCTAAATACCCCGAAAATAAATGTATTATTACTTCTCGGCATACGGACAACCATCGTTTACTGGAAACTTTTAAAATAATGTATTCATTGCCGCTTAGTAAAAAGTTAGCAATAAAATTGTCTGAAAAAATCTGGGAGAACGATGAAAAAACAGATGAGTTCTGCAACCAGCTTAAAGATGAGCTTTTTGAAAAGCATAAGAGCTTTGCCAAAAATCCCCTTTTGCTTTCCATGATGTTTTTAACATTTATGAGAAATCTTGATATCCCCAACCATTTGGCGGATTTTTACAGTGAAGCATATGAAGCTATATACAGTCGTCACGTTAATAGTAATAGAGTTTTTAAGTGTGAAAATTTAGATAAAGGACAGTTTAGAATTTTATTTGCAAGAGTTTGTT
>CACYCD010000327.1 GCA_902772755.1 uncultured Ruminococcus sp. | reverse complement strand
CCGTAAAAAATAAATGTCGGTCGCCCATCCAAAGTGTAGCGATCCTCTGAGCGAACAAAAACCCTTCATTCAACCGTTCCTCCGAAAAACCGGAACGGGCTATGTAAGCATTAACATACTTCATTCCGTGTGAACGAACACTAAGTATCGATAAGAAACAGTATATCAGTACTGATCCGAATACAACAATAAGCAAATATTGTATAATATCGGATTCATCACCTTTACCACTGCTCACCAAATCAAAGATCGCAAAGGCTAAGAAAAACAGAGCGAACGAGATTCCTGCTATATAAGGCACATAAGCACTGATTAACATTTTTTTCATAACAAATCGCCTCAATACCAATACCGCACTGAAATACTCTGATTTCTGAGTGCTATCTGTCGGACTGCGTTTTCCGCTTTGGTCTTGGTCGGAAAGTTTATAAAATATCCCCTATCGTCATTTTTAATCAGATGTACTTGGTATATCCACCTCATACTGCCGCTTTTCCTCGGACGCTTTTTTTGTACCTCAATTGCTTTTATGTCCGATATGGGGACTATCCTCAGACTGCGGAAATACGGCAAAAACACGTGCGTATATCCGATTTGCAGTATACCTGCCTTCTGCGAGGAGTTGTACTCGTTTGCGAGGATATCCTCTGTGTAGTTGGTTTTTTCCAGATATTCCTTTAGATACTTATCCGCATATTTAAACGAATAGAACATCTCCGCCACGGGAAAAAATGAGCAGAAGACGGTCGCTGCAAGGGACATCCAAGCAGGCGGATATAGTTCCATATAAGCAAAAAAGAATACATACGCCGAGCCTATCAGCAGAAATAAACACGCTTTTACGGTAGCTCTTATCTTGATGTCCCTGATCGGCTTTTTCATCACGAGCCTCCAAACAGCTTTTTGAGTATATCCGTAAAGGAATTATAGTTGCCGAAATTGTCGGTTATCACTTTTTGCAGTATCAGCACTGCCACTATGACTATCACGCCGGCGATTATCACCGAGGTGAGCTTTCTAATCAGAGGTTTTTTGCGGTGGGTGGTTTCCTCGGTGTAGGTCTGTGTGTACCCGTCAGTGTAGCTTGCATTCTTCGTCAGGGGCTTGCCCGAAATATCCATAGTGTCGGAAAACGAACCGAAGAGCTTGTTCTTCGGCTGACCCATCAAATCGACGTTGATGTCAAAGTCTGTCGGGGAGTCGTCAATAAACGGCTCCTGTCTTTTGCTGAACTTTGTCACGGCATCGGGCTTCATATCCAGTTCAAAGGTTCTGATCGAGGCGGTGTTGTTCTTCTTGTAGCGTGCCTCGGTGACTATCAACATCTTTTCCACTGCGTTGTTATATTTCTCTGTGGGAATATCATCGAGGGCAAGGATCTCTGTTTCCGCAAATCTGGGGTTAAAAAACAGTACCCTGTCCAGCTCAAAGAAAGCCTGTCCGCACCGCTTGTTGACCTGCGTCATCATTATATAAGTAAGCTCCTTGAGCATCTTTGCCTTGGGATAGGAGAGTGTGGAGTCGGTACGCAGGTCTATCAGGGTGTTGTCAATGATTATGTCACAGTCCGTTTCGCACACCAGCCGTTCTGCGTAGCCAAAATTCGGATTGAACACCACACTGCTTTCGGGCGTCATCACATTTGGAAGAAATTCCGTGCGGAAGATGTTGAGCATATCAAACAGCTCACGGGAAATCTCCGGCTCGGCAGGGGTGAAGAACATACTCACGTCACGGGGGTAAGCGTCTTTTCTGTAGCACACATCGAGCTTTGCGAGAAACCAGCAGTGCCGAATAATGTTCTCCGTGGAGTCGTCACCGCTGTCTATGTATTCCAGAATTTTCATTGAGGCGTATTCATAGCGTTCAACGATCTCACTGCAATATTCAGACGGGAGAGTTTCCTTCATATTCTCTATACATTTTTCTGCAATAGAATAATTTATCGGGCTGTATTCAAGGTCATCACAGGCAACCGCCACTATCACCTTTGCGGCATATCTGAATGTAAGCTCAATGAGGGCGATAGTCATACTGTCGTAGTCCCCACGGGGAACTCTGCACGGGCAGTCTGCGGAAAACGGCTCGTCACCCGACAGAGTGCGGAGCTTGAAGCTCTGTGGAAGTATCGGCGTAATTGAACTGCGTATCAGCTCATCACGGGGAGAATCACCTATAATAAAAGAGTCTATAGCCAAAAAAACACCTCCCTTTCGATATATTATAATATATTTGCGGTTGGTTTGCAATACAAAAATACGGCAACCTTATCAAAAAATGAGAAGGTTGCCGTTAATGTCAGATCAGCTTTTCTCTGATTGAAAGCAGTATTCGTTTTTCACGTCTGCAAACCTGCACCTGCGTCAGGTTCAGAATTTTTCCTGTTTGGCTCTGGGTCTTGCGGTGAAAATATCTCAGCTCTATCAGCTGTCTGTCCTGCGGTTCAAGCTCATTAAGGGCGGTACGCAGGGAGAGCTTCTCGGTGTATTCCTCCTCATAAGAAGCGACTGACGGCTCACACTGAGGGCTGTCGTCCGCTGTCAGGGATATGGGGAGCTTTGAAGCGTTGATGGCTTCCGTGATTTTTTCCTCCGTAACATTCAGTTCTTCTGCGAGGGAGGCTACTGTTATGTCGGAGTTCTGCTCCGTCAGCTTGGTGATTTTCAGGTACAATTCCTTCAAGCTCCGACTGACCTTGACCGTACCGCTCTCTCTGAACATACGTTTAATTTCGCCGAGTATCATCGGCACTGCGTAGGTGCTTAGGCGACAGCCCCTGTCGGGGTCAAAATTATCAACTGCTTTCACCAGCCCCAGACAGCCCGACATATACAGATCCTCGTACTCTATCCCCTTCCCACGAAAGCGTTTACAGCAGGAGTGGACAAGTCCGAGGTTGTCCTCGATCAGCTTGTCACGGTTTTTCATTGGTGGCTCTGACAAATTTTTTATACAGCGTGACCGTAGTACCCTTATTTGGCTTGGAGGTGACCTTGACCTTGTCCATAAAGCTCTCCATCACGGCAAAGCCGAGTCCGGCACGCTCCTCTCCGCCTGTGGTGAAGAGCGGTTCCATAGCCTGCTTGATGTTGTCTATCCCTCTGCCCCTGTCACGCACCTTGATGATAAGGGTGTTGTCGGCGGTTATTTCGGCTTTTATGTAGATCTCCCCGTCGGGCGTGTCGTAGGCGTGGACAATGCAGTTTGTGACTGCCTCGGAAACTGCGGTCTTGATCTCCGCAAGCTCCGCAATTGTGGGGTCAAGCTGCAGGCAGAAGGAAGCGGCGACAGAGCGTGCGAAGCTCTCGTTTATGCTCCTTGATGGGATTTTCAGCTCCATATAATTATTTTCCTTCACACCAGCACCCCCAAGGTTTGTACGCCCGAAAGCATAACTATTCTTTTTATGTTGTCGGGGAGGTTGGTAATTTTCAGCCTGCCTCCCAAAAGTGACATCTGCCTGAAGCGTCCCATTATCAAGCCTATGCCGCTGCTGTCCATAAATTTTACATTTGAAAAATCCAGACACAGCAGATGAGGGCGGAGAGCCTCGGTGCAGGAGTCTATCTCCCTGCGGAGGGTCTGCCCCGTGTGCTGGTCGATCTCACCCGACAGAAACACGGTGAGAACGTTGTCACGGTAATCGGTGTTTAACATATTTTCAGTCCTTTGTAAAAAAACTCACACTGCAATTATATACAGTGTGAGCTGAAAATTTTGTTTTATTCAGTCGGCTGAAAATATTTTTGCAAAATCGGTCTCAGCTCCCCTGCGAGGTAGAGCGAGCCACAGACAAGCAGTGCCGAGCCGTCCTCACGGCAGAGCCGATCGGCAAGCTGTACCGCCTCTTCTGCGGTGTCGGCGGCGGTCACTCTGTCAAAGCGAGCTTTGCAAAGCTCCGCAAGCTCCTCTGCGGTGATAGTGCGTGGGTTATCGACCGTCAGTGTGATGACGTGTGAGAATTTTCCGCTGATAAAATCAAGTGCGGTGTGGATATCCTTGTCACGGAGCATACCGATGATGAGGATCTTTTTCCGCTCTCCCAAATACTCGTCAACGCTGTCGGCGAATGCCTGCATACCGTTGGGATTGTGAGCACCGTCCAGTATAACAGCAGGACTGCGAGAGATCAGCTCAAACCGTGCCGGATGTACCGTACCCTCCACACCGAGGACGATATCCTCCCTTGTGATGGAAAAATAGTGCTGTTCCCTCAGCAGTTCAAGGGTGGTCAGGGCAGTTTTCAAATTGTCCGTCTGGTGTCTGCCGAGCAGGGGCAGGGTGAATTTTTTGTGCTTGTACTTCACCTCTGTACCGCTCAGACCGCTTGAAAGCACCCTAAGCTTGCAGTCCTCTGCAAAAAAACAGCAGTTGTGCTTTGCGGTGCAGTCCTGAATTATCTGCCGTTCAATATCCTTTGAGGGCTGTTTTGCCATAACGGTGAACGATTTTTCCTTGATAATTCCGCACTTCTGACGGGTTATTTCCTCAACGGTACTGCCCAGTACGGCGGTGTGGTCGAGGTCGATGGGAGTGATGACGGAGCATAGCGGAGGCGGTATGGTGTTTGTGCAGTCCAGCAGACCACCCATACCTGTTTCCAGCACCACGATATCGCATTTTTCTTTAAAGAAATAATAGAAAGCTATGGCATTGACAAACTCAAACTCCGTGATTATGTCACCCTCTGCCGCCATTTTTTCAACAAACGGAAAGATGTACTCCACCGCATCGGCGAGATCCTGCTTTGGGATGAATTTGGAATTTATCTGTATCCTCTCCCTGAAATCGGTGATGTAGGGAGAGATGAACAGCCCCGTTTTGTAGCCGGCGGCGGTGAGGACGGAGTTTATCAGCTGGCACACTGAGCCTTTGCCGTTTGTGCCGGCAACGTGGACAAACCTGCACTTGTTCTGCGGATCGCCTATCAATGACAGGAGCTTCAATATCCTGTCCAGCCCGGGGCGTGAGCCGAAATGCAGCAGACTGTG
>CACYCD010000326.1 GCA_902772755.1 uncultured Ruminococcus sp. | reverse complement strand
TTTTTACGGAGCTACGGTTAAATTTTCTCCCATCATACATATTCACAAAGACCCTGTTCATAAAGCCGTTGACGGAAAATTTATATCTGTTGTCCGGAGCGTCACTGTTTGTCCTGAACAGCTCCATATCATTTTCTAACACGGCAACGTGTTCCTTTTTCAGACTTACATACATACCGCTTTCAAGAACCATGATCACAGCCTCCTTTTTAAGCACATTATACCCATTAGGGTAGATAATGTCAATAGATTATGCGAAATAATGCGGTACATTCGGATATATGGGGTAGAATACAATAATAATACTACCATTGATTATTCCCATATTGGATGATATAATAAATACAGTCAACCAAAGGAAACCGCAAAGGTCGCCACGGCGAGAGATAAAGGAGGTGGATATTATGTGGACTATCAAGATCATGATCGAAATAGCTAAGGCTCTTCTTGGATGATGAGACTTTCAGGAATAAAAACAAGGAGGTGAATCTTATGTGGATCATTACTGTTATCATTAATGTTGCCAGCGCTCTTCTCTGACAACCGGTCAGAAATTGATTAGAGGTGACAGAATAATTAAGGTTTTGCAGGATGAACAGGTGCGTGAACAGGCAGCGTAATGCCGCCTGTTTTATGTGCCTGAGTCCGTGAAGCGAAGAACGGTATAACAGGGTTTAAGGGGGTTAATATATCGTCAAACTAAAGTGTATATTGACAATCGACCTGCAAAGAGATATGCTATTAACAGTGGCATAAATAATAAGTATTTATCGTTTTGATTTGAAAGGATGTGCTGAATTATGGGATTGTCTGAGTTGTATGATTATGCGTATTGTCCCCAATATGTGATTGAATATCTGAAGGGGATGTGTCTGCCTGAAAAATGGAGCTTTGGTGACCGTGATGATAACTCTATATTGAAAAGTTATCTGGAACATACGTTCAGAAAGATCCGTGAAGAGGGTAAGCTGTATGAAACGGATTCCTATGCCGTGTTTCACACAGGTCTGTTTACAAAAAATTATCAAGAGATCTATGCTTATTTCGAGATCAACATAAACCCCGGTGCGCAGAAATGGTATCTTAAAGGATTTTACACTGCGTATGCCTTAAACAAAAATAATCGCATTGATCGCAATAATCTGCCTGGAAGAGCCAATTATTTTGAAGACCCGGCGCTGTTGGTTTTTAACACCAACTACGATATAGAGCCGCAGTTTGATCATATACTTGACAATCCAGAAAACAAAGAAAGGATACCGGAAAATCTGAGGGACAAACCATATAATTTGAGAGCACTGTTTGAGGGAGCAATAAAGCAGGCAAAGCACATGATCGATGCGAACTACAAGACCGCAGTGCCTCAGTACTATAACGGAGGTATACAGCTGCTCATACCTATCTGCCTTAACGATGAACAAAAGCCGGATCTGGCTCTGGTAGTCAGCAAGGGAGAGGGTGTTTATTACGGGCATACCTGCCTGACCCTCGAAATGGCTTACAACAATGCCCGTCTGATCGCACGACCGGACAGCAGCTGGCTCGCGCCATGACCATGCATAAAGTATGTCCTGTATCCGTGAAGCTCATCAAGCGACAAGGTTATGAGGCGTCCCCCAAAAAACGTTGCAGCCCATATGTTGCTGCTGCTGAGCACTTGTTGACAAAGAGCTTCTTGCCTGAACTAACGGGCATATCATAATGACACTTACGGTCAATAATGACAGGCTCAGGGAGTGAACAGAACATCTTAAAAAGACCTCTCCGTCAAGGCAATTACGCTTTGTCGGAGAGGTCTTTTCATTCATAGCAGGTGCCCTGCCCTGCTCGGAGCTGTTGCCGGAGCGTTGATCTTCTGCGGTAAATGGATAACGTATATATCGGTAGAGCCTGCCGCCTCACGCCTGACAAATAGAATAATGCCAATTTTCTTTATCGGACATACTGCGGTCTTTGTTCTTCTGCTAACTATGAGCATTGTCACGGATATGGCGCTTTTTATCGTGCTGTGGCTGCTTATGGGTTTCGGTGACGGTACGGCCTACACCTATGAGGAGATACAGCACGGTCTCAATGTCGGCGCAAGTGTAAAGGTCAATGCCGCTTCCTCGGGCAGTGTCGGCAAAAAGGAGTATTCTCTGCGCTGCAAAAAACAGGGCGAGGACAAATGGACCACGATAAAGAGCTTTTCCGAAAAGACCGATCTTTCCTTCACCCCGGCTTCCTCCGGAACCTATACTCTCAGAACGGTGGTCCGCGATGAAAGAGGCGTGCAGGTCACGAAGGACTTTACCGTCAGGGTGAGAAAGTAACGCCGGTAAGACAGTATAACCTGAATCCGTGAAACTCAAAAGAACGACAACCCCGAAACGCTGATTACAAGCCGAAAGACAAAGCAGAAAACCACATCTTTTATGCACCCAAAAGGTGCATAAAAACTGGAAAAAATCCGCAGTTTATGCTATAATAGAGGTGG
>CACYCD010000325.1 GCA_902772755.1 uncultured Ruminococcus sp. | reverse complement strand
TATTGTCCAAAATCCCCTCGCAATACGTCAGTATTACTTCGTGAATTTTGGGCAATCTGCCCATTAAATCTACGGCACACTAAAACCGCTCCGGGTTTTTAGAGATGCCCTAAAAATATTTTCATATTTGTATTGTACCTCAAATTCAAGAGTGTTATAATGAAAATAATCTATTTTGAGAGGTGGTATTCATTGAAAAAACTATTTGCACATCTCAAACCGTCTATCGGATACATACTGCTGATAGTGGTGCTTCTGGCAGGCAGAGCCTACGGCGAGCTGGCACTGCCTACCTATATGAGCAACATTGTCAATGTGGGTATTCAGCAGGGCGGTATTGACGAAGTCGCTCCGCAAAAGCTCCCAAAATCCGAGATGGAGAAGATCCTGTTGTTCACCGATGAAAAAAACGAAAAACAGATACTCTCCTTTTATTCGGACGACACCTACAAGGGCAAGGATATCTATGTTATGAAGCCGGATATCAGCGAAGCGGACAGAAGCTCCCTTAACTCAGCCCTGAAAAAGCCGATGCTCATAACCTATATGCTTGAAAAAGCTATGAGCGGAGAGCTTGACAAAAACTCCGTGAGCGGAAATATGAAAACCGATTCCTCGACTTCAAAAATAATGGAGGAATCTGTAAAAAAGCTTCCGCCCGAAAAAGCCATAAAATTTGCAGAGCTGATGAAGGACAGCAACGGAAAGATGCCGGATATGTTTACCGTTATGAAGCTGTTCGATCCGGAATCACGGGCTGCCATTGCAAAGAGCTTTGACTTGCAGCTTAAAGCATTTGACAAGCTGGGCGATGATGCGATAAAGCAGACTGTCGTCCCCTACACCGAAAGCCTGATGAAGCAGGCAGGTGTTGACACCGACCAAATGAGGATAGACTACCTGTACAAAGCAGGTCTGCTGATGCTGGGCTACTGCGGTATGATATTTGTCACAATGGTTCTGATCTCACTGCTGAGTGCAGTTGTCGGCTCACGCTTTGCACGTGACGCAAGAAGTCACGCCTACCGCTGTGTAATCAGCTTTTCACCCTCGGAGACCGAAAAATTCAGCAACGCTTCCCTGATCACACGCTGTACAAACGACATTCAGCAGATACAGCTGGTACTTACAATAGTGCTGAGAATGATAATCTTTGCCCCCATCATCGGAATAGGCTCTGTATTCAAGGTGCTTAACGTCGGCTCGGGTATGGCTTGGGTCGTTGCTCTGGCTGTCGGAATAATTTTGCTTATGGTGACCGCTCTTATGGTCGTTGCTATGCCAAAGTTTACCATTCTTCAAAAGCTCATAGACAGGGTAAACCTTGTTTCAAGAGAGATACTCACGGGTCTGCCCGTCATCAGGGCTTTCAGCCGTGAGGCTTACGAGGAAGAACGCTTTGACAAGGCGAATATGACCCTCACCAAAACAAACCTCTTTATCAACCGTGTTATGGCTGTTATGCTGCCGATGATGATGCTTGTTATGAACGGAGTTTCAGTGCTTATCGTCTGGGTAGGTGCCGATCAGATAAATCAGGGCAAAATGCAGGTCGGCGACATTATGGCTTATATCCAGTACACTATGCTGGTAATAATCTCATTTTTGATGCTGTGTATGGCAAGCATCGTTATCCCGAGAGCTGTTGTGTCGTCAAAACGTCTTGGCGAGGTTCTCGACACGGAAATAACTATTTCCGACTGCAGTTCACCCGAGGAGTTCACGAACACAAGCGGAACAGTTGTCTTTGACGATGTGAGCTTCAAATATCCCGGTGCAGATGAACCCGTGCTAAGTCATATCAGCTTTACCGCAGAAGCCGGCAAGACAACTGCCATAATCGGCTCTACGGGCAGCGGAAAGAGTACGCTGGTCAACCTTATCCCCCGTTTTTATGATATCACCGACGGCAGTCTGACCGTTGACGGAGTTGAAGTCAAAAAAGCAGGGTTGAAGGATCTGAGAAAGAAAATCGGCTATGTTCCGCAAAAGGGCATACTGTTCACAGGCACTATCGGCAGCAACATCGCTTATGCAGATGAAAATATCTCAGATGAAGAGATCCGTCTGGCTGCCAAGATAGCCCATGCAGAGGAATTTATTTCGGAAAAGCCGGACGGCTATGACAGCGAAGTGAGCCAGGGCGGTACAAACGTATCCGGCGGACAGAGGCAGAGATTGTCAATAGCAAGGGCAATAGCCTCAAAGCCCGAGATCCTGATCTTTGACGACAGCTTTTCGGCACTGGATTTCAAGACGGATTCAGCAGTGCGAAGATCCCTCTCGGAGCATATCAAAAACACCACCGTCATCATTGTTGCCCAACGCATAAGCACCGTACTCAATGCCGAACAGATAATCGTGCTTGACAACGGTTCTATCGTGGGAAAGGGTACACATTCCGAGCTGCTGAAAAACTGCGAGGTCTACCGTGACATAGCAGAAAGTCAGCTTTCAAAGGAGGAGTTGCAATAATGCCTGCACCAAGAGGAATGGGACACGGCAGAGGTCCCCAAGCAACAGAAAAAGCCAAAGACTTCAAGGGCTCTATGAAAAGTCTTTTCAGGTACATAGGCAGGTACAAATTTGCTATCCTTGTTGTTGTGATATTCGCAGTGGGCAGTACGATATTTAATGTTATCGGTCCCAAGATTCTGGGAAGTGCAACAACCGAGCTTTTTAACGGAGTTATGAGCAAATATTCGGGTGGCAGCGGAATCGACTTTGACAAGATCAAGGAGATACTGCTTTGGCTGCTGGGGCTGTACATAGCAAGCAGCTTCTTCGGATTTGTACAAAACTATGTTATGTCAACCGTTACGCAAAAGGTGGGCTACAGGCTGAGAAGGGATATCTCAAAAAAGATAAACCTTTTGCCGATGAATTATTTTGACAAAAAGCAGACGGGCGAAATACTGTCGGTCATTTCAAACGATGTTGACACCCTCTGCAACAGTCTGAACCAAGTTTCAACACAGGCGATAACCTCACTTACAACGCTTGTGGGGGTGCTGTATATGATGTTCAGCATAAACTGGCTGATGACGCTTGTCGTTATGGTAGTTCTGCCGATATCAATAGTGATGATCGCATTCATCTTCAAGGCTTCTCAAAAGTATTT
>CACYCD010000324.1 GCA_902772755.1 uncultured Ruminococcus sp. | reverse complement strand
CAGCCAAGCGTGCCGCCGCCGAAACAGGCTTAAAGAAAAATGATATCTACAGAAGCTTGGTAAATTAAATAGTGTTTTTGTTTTAATAGTTTATTATCCGTGCAAAATGACGTTTAATCGAAATAAGGGTTTACTTATACATCATTTTGTGTTATTCTTTATGATTAGAAACGTATAATAAGAGATAAAGAGGAAATGTTCTATGTTTAAAAAGATGTCCACTCCGGTAAAGGCAGTGCTGTGTACAGTGTTTGCGGCATCAGTTGTGGGTGCCTGCGTCACTACGGCAGTGCTATCCGACAGAAACGACATTACACACAGTATCGACAGTATGACAGACCGTGCCAAGGAGTTCTATGACAGCGGTGAAAAGGAGAAAGCCTATTATCAGCTCCAGATCTACTGTCAGGAACGCAACAACGATGCCGATGCCTGGATAATGCTGGGTGACTGGTATATGAAGGACGGCACAACGGAGGAAGCCGTAAAATGCTATAAGAAGGCGGCGGCTATCTCCAAAACAAAAACCAACGCCGTAGATCAGCTCAGGCGGACTATCACGCTGAGTACCCTCACGGATTCCCCGTCATTCACGGTGACTCCCAAGGTCAGATATTCAATGGATATGAAGGTCACCTTCTCCACGGGAAACCTTGCCCCCGAAAAAAGCGTTTCCGGTCAGATATCCAACAGCGGTGTTGTGGTTGACAATGCAAACTACAAGACCACAGACTGGTTCAAGATCGACAGCAGGCAGAAATATCTGAGTATGGGCGGCGGTTGCAACTGTGCCATCTGGGAATTTGCCGATGACAACAAGGAACCTATCAAAATAATCAAGGACGAGGGCTATATCCACAGGCTGGGAACGACCTCCACTACCGAGAACCGTTCCTTTGTTACGCAGGAGATACCTGCCGAATCCGAGTATGCCAGAGTGACCTACATTGACAATACTCAGACGAACACCACCCCCACCGATGACAGTCTTGTGATTTTTTACGGCAAGCTGTATTCGGGCTTTGCCAATTCAAAGCCCGTGACTATAAAGCTTCCCGACTTGAAGCAGGGTCAGTCCATCAAGTACGAGAACGGCGAGTGGAATCTTATCGAAAACGATACCAAGACAAAGCTGAACCTCGGCAAGGTCTATATAAACAACGGCACCTCCGTAACGGTGAGCGGTACGCTTATCGGGCAGATAGTATTTGACACCCCGAAGAAAGCCGTCAGCTCCTCAAAATCACGTGAATACGGCATAAGATACAAGCTGAATGACGGAAATCCGATCTGTGAACGCTTGGGCGATGCCAAGGGTATGAATTTTGACTACACCGTCGGCGATGAGTGGGTCAACGGCACAGAGAATGATTTTGACAAAGCCTTCCCCTGGTGTGATATGAAGCTCTGCAATGTGGCAGACGTGGGCAACGGCGTAAAACGCATCACCTATCAGGATTCAAAGTCTTTCAAGACAGACGGCTCAAACGGAAATGTAATGGTCGAGATACCTAAGTTCTTCACCAAAAGGGAGATCAAGGACGGATATGAGTATATCTGGATATCGGGCGAACGTCATGACGGCTACAGCCTGGAGCCTGCCTTCACCGGAAGAATGGGCGGTACTCTTGCAAATATCTATGTGGGTGCCTACCTCACCTCCGATGAAAACGATACCTTCAAGAGTATCTCGGGCAGCAGACCGCTGACAAACGTGTCGGCAAAGATACTGACCGAAAAGTCAGGCAAAGCAGGCTTCAACTACGGAGAGATAGACTACCTCACCTACAACGCTATACAAAAGCTGTTTATGGTGGAGACCGCTACGCTCGACTCGACCTCGCTCATTTCGGGCTTGTGCAACTCCTACTATTACTCACCCAACGACGCACAGAAGCTTGCCGCCTCCATCAAGGACGACAAGAACACCAACTCGATCACCCTGCAAAAATCCTACATCACGGACAACAGATTTGACGTGGGCGACACAGTTGCAATTCTTGTGAATTGGGATAACTATGATGTCCGCTATGTGGAGCAGAGAGAGATCCTCAAAAAGACAGAGGACGAAGCCGAGAACACCTGCACGTTCATCTTTTCGGGTACGAGGGTTGCCGAGATAATGAAGGGAAAAACCGCGATCACCCATATCCCCAGAGAAAACGGCAAAACAGACAGCCTGAAATACTGCACCGCTATGGAGGACAACGGCGAGGGCAAGGGTTCATTCAAGTACAGAGGAATTGAAAACCTCTACGGAAATGTTTCCGTTATGCTTGACCGTGCGTTTATCAACAACGACAGCCTGTTTGTAAAGTTCCCCTCAAACAAGATCGTGTCAACCAGCATCACTCCCCCCACCAACGAGATGATGACCACCGATTACTCCCTGATAGACAGACTGTACTGCATAAAGTCCCTGGGCTATGACAAGGACAATCCGCTCCTGCTTCTGCCCGAGGCTGTGGCAGACGGTGCAACTGCCTCTAACTACTTTGGCGACTCCTGGGTATTTGGCGATACCTCAAGAAAAGAGCTGTATATGACCGTAGGCGGTTCGTTCGGAACAGGAAAGCTCAGCGGTCTGTTCAGCACAAAGAGTATGGCTTTTGAAGCACGCTCCGTTTCAGTGGGCGGCAGACTGATCTACAGATAATTGATATTCCCAATGCCGATACATTCCGATGTGTCGGCGTTTTTGTAATATAATTGTAACTATATTATGATTGTGAAATACTACATCTTGTGTTATAATTATTATTCAGAAGTTTACCGGAGGTGTATATATGAAGTGTCCGTACTGTGGCTACAGCGAGAGCAAGGTCATAGATTCCCGTCCGACCGATGTCGGGGAGCGTATTCGCAGAAGAAGAGAGTGTCTTGGCTGCAAGAAGAGATTTACCACCTATGAGATGGTGGAGAGTGTTCCGATCATCGTGGTAAAGAGGGATAAATCCCGTGAGAGCTTTGACCGTGACAAGCTGACGGCAGGCATACTGAGAGCCTGTGAAAAACGTCCCGTGTCGTTGGAGCAGGTCACAAAAATTGTGGATTCCATAGAGAGCAAGCTCCAAAGCTCGCTTGACAGGGAGGTAAGCTCCAAGATCATCGGTGAGCTTGCAATGGAGAGTCTCAAAGCAGTTGACGAGGTGGCATACGTCCGCTTTGCCTCGGTTTACAGACAATTCAAGGACATAAACACCTTTTTGGAGGAGCTGAACAAGCTTTTGACTGAAAAATGATGTTCGACCGCACCGCACCCCGGAGGTGCGGTAAAATTTTTCTTTACTTTAGCAATTCAATGTGTTAAAATATGAATTACAGAACAGGGGAGAATAACTATGAATGCTAAAATGAAAGATAGATCCACCGAATTGCTTTTTAAAGCAATTGTAAATCTGCACACAGAGGAGGAGTGCAGCAGGTTTTTTGAGGACCTGTGTACAGTTCCCGAGCTAAAGACCCTCTCTCAGCGTCTTATCGTGGCAAAAATGCTCACCGACGGCAAGGTGTACAGCGAGATCGTGGCTCAGACGGGAGCGTCCACTGCGACCATCAGCCGAGTGAACAGAAGTCTTATCTACGGCTGTGACGGCTATGACATCGTGTTCAAGCGTATTTTCGGAGAAAAAGAGGAGGGCTGATATGCCGTCATACGAGGTGTTTGCAGAGTTCTACGACAGCCTGACCGACAATGCGGAGTACCGAGAGCGTGCCGACTACATCGTTGAGCTGCTGCAAAAAAATCATAACCACAGTATGGGCTTGACCCTTGACCTCGCCTGCGGTACGGGTACCCTCACAATTTTGCTCAAAGAGCTGGGCGTTGATGTGTACGGCGTGGACGCAAGCTCCGATATGCTCTCGATCGCACAGCAAAAATCCTTTGAGAAGGGGCTTGACATTCTGTTTTTGTGTCAGCGTATGGAACAGCTCGACCTTTGGGGTACCTTTGATACCTGCGTCTGCACCCTCGACAGCCTGAACCACATCACGGATTATCAGACCTTCAAGCAGGCGATAGGACGTGTTGCCCGATTCACGGAGGATAACGGGATATTTGTCTTTGATGTGAATACTGTGTACAAGCATAGGGAGATACTCAGGGATAATACCTTTGTTTATGAAACCGATGAGGTGTTCTGCGTGTGGTAGAATACCCCTCTGGAGGATAACACTACCGGCATAAATCTTGACTTTTTTGTAAAGGACAAGAGCGTTTACCGCAGATACAGCGAGGATTTTGAAGAGAGAGCGTATACCGCTCAACAGATAGAAGAAGCCCTGACGGAAGCCGGCTTTGCCGTGGAGGGCGTGTACGGGGATATGTCTTTTCAGCTACCCCGTGAAGATGAGGAGAGAATATTTTTCGTTGCAAGAAAAAAGGTGATATAAATGGATAAGATCACAAGATGTATTACTCATGACGGTGCAGTTATGGCTGCTGCCATAGATTCCACCGAAACCGTGTTCACGGCTCAGAGGATACACAACACAAGCCCTGTGGCGACCGCCGCACTAGGCAGACTGCTTACGGGAACCTCCGTGATGGGTGCAATGCTCAAAAATCCCGAGGCGACAATAAACCTGCAGGTCGCAGGAAACGGAGAGCTGGGCATAGTGACAGCCGTTGCCAACAGCAGGGGTCACGTCAAGGGCTATGTCGGAAACCCCGACTGCACCACCACCTACTACGAGAACGGTCATATAAACGTGGGCAAAGCCGTAGGCAGAGGTGTGCTGAACGTTATGCGTGACGAGGGAGCAGGCGAGCCGTACATCGGTAAAGTACCGCTGATAAGCGGAGAGATCGCCGAGGATATCGCAGGCTACTACGCCACCAGCGAGCAGATACCGACCGTTTGTGCATTGGGCGTTCTCATTGACAAAAGCGGAATGGTGCTTGCCTCGGGCGGAGTTCTGTTGCAGATGCTCCCGGGTGCGTTTGAGAGCGACATCGACAGGATAGAGGAAAATCTCAAGGATATGCCGAGCGTGACGAGAATGCTTGCCGAGGGTATGACGCCGCTCCAAATGGCGGAGCGTTATCTCAGGGGCTATGAGGTGGACGTGCTGGACGAATTTGAGGTGGGCTACTACTGCAACTGCAGTAAGGCGAAGCTGGAAAATATCATAGCAGGTATGCCACCGGCAGAGCTGAGAGCCTTGGCGGACGAGAACGGAGAGATCAAAGCTCACTGCCACTTCTGCAACAAGGAATATACCTTTGATGAAGCCGATATTGAAAATATGATCAGTGCAAAAAATTAGGGCTTGACAAAGCTTTTGCGGTGTAGTATAATGGTTAGCGACAGGTAACTTAGTTACCTGTACTTTTAAGGTAGGTGGTTAGCCTAGACTAACTACACGGGAGAGTTTTATGTCTGAGGAAGTTATCGTAAACTGCTGTTCTCCGACCTTGGCAGGGCTTAAAACGGGGAGCTTGTTCAGCTGTTCATACAAAAGCCGTGCGGAGCTGTTCGCTTCCTTGCGGAAGTATAATCTCTTGTTGGGGTGCAGGGGAGTAAGATTTTTCCCCCTGCGACTCAAAAACAACAAAGCACTGATCTATGTATATCGCCCGTCACATCTGGTGTGCGATCTGAAAAACACCGAAACACGTTGCCTGCTGTCGGAGCTGGGCTACGATGCCGACAGCTGCGGCAGCTGTCTTGCAGTGCTGATGAAGCGACTTTGCGAGAGCGAGGAATTTCCGCACGAGATAGGTCTGTTCCTCGGCTATCCCTGCGAGGACGTCAGAGGATTTATAGAAAACCGTGCAGAATGTGCCAAGTGTGTCGGCTGCTGGAAGGTTTACGGTGACGTGGAAAAAGCTAAACGGCAGTTTCAAAAGTACAAAAAATGTACCCGTGTATATCAGCGTCAATGGTCAAACGGCAAACCGCTTACAAAGCTTGCGGTAAATAGCAGGGGTGCAAGATGAAGGAGCTTTACAAAAGAGTGTCAAGCCTGAAATACCTCGCTTCCGTTTCGATGATAACTGCATTCGCCGTGATCTCGCTTTGCGGATATACAAAGCCGGTTTTCGGTGCGTCCGAGATAACAGAGTATGAGGTGAGCCTGCACGAAACCGAACCCACAGCCCCAAGCAGGACTACACCGGTATTCACCACTGCCGTTCTGCCCAAGGCTACAGTAAATTCTTATGCAGAATTATCCACTTCGACCCAAACGCCGACCTACGGCAATTCATTCAGGGACGGCACATATTACGGGCAGGGTACGGGCTTCAACGGAGAGTTGACTGTCAGGGTGGTCATAAAAAACGGAAAAATATTTTCAGTAGAGATCGTAAACACGAATGACACAGAGGAATTTATCGACAGGGCAAAAACCCTCACCGATATCATAGTCAGCAGACAAAGCACCGACGTAGATGCGGTATCCGGAGCGACCTACAGCTCAAACGGTATAATCTCCGCAGTGAGGGACGCTTTGTGCAAAGCTGCTTTATCCAAAGCTGCTATATCCAAAGCTGATTTTTCCAAAGCGACTGTTATTTCTGCAACGGAAAAAACCGCTTCTCCGAAGTACACCCAAGCCACCACAGCCGTATCCATCCCCCAAGCTACGGAATACAGGGACGGTGTGTACTTCGGAGAGGGAACGGGCTTCAACGGAAAACTCACCGTCAAGGTGGTCATCAAAAACGGGAAGCTCCGTTCCGTGAAAATCGTAAGCACAAGCGACACAGCGGAGTTTATCGACAGGGCAAAAACCCT
>CACYCD010000323.1 GCA_902772755.1 uncultured Ruminococcus sp. | reverse complement strand
TGACGGCAGTCAGCATTTTACTGAATCCGGCATAGAGTACGACCAAATCCGCACCGCTACCCTCGAAAAATACGGTCTTGCAGTCCTCAGATTTTCTAATCAGGATTTGGATTACAATTATACCTACGTCTGCAAAATGATAGATCGCACTGTGCAGGAGAGGTGCTCCCTCAGTCAGCTACGCTGACAGCTCCCTCTGGGAGGGAGCCTTTTTTTGATTAAGAACTGAGAATTGCAATTTATGAAAGTTTGGCTCAAATAAGCCTCCCTCCCTGAGGGCGGTGTCACGGCGAGCCGTGACGGAGGGAGCCTTGTTGTGATAATACACAAAATTTTAGATAGGTATTTGTATAATAAATACAGAATAATTATGAACAAATTTTGAACTCGATATTTTGTACATATCGTCATAATATACCATTAGAATTTGTTGCATATGCACAAACATTAAAATTTCATCAGTTATTTTGCACAAAGGGATTGACTTTAGATTGTGCACAGTGTATAATGACAACCGTCAGATGAAGAGAGACACGCCGATAACGGCGAGCCAAAAATACACAGTTTGTTAATAAAAGGAGTAAGTAAGATGAAAAAGGTTATTTCTTCTAAGAAGCTCATTTCGGTAATTGCTGTTCTCAGCATTCTTGTTTGCACTATCAGTGCTTTCGGCATTTCAGCCAACGCAGCCAATGACAAGGTAAAGCTCTATGCTACAGATGTTTACTTTGCAAGATACGGTATCAGAGGCACAAACATTTATGTGCAGACTAAGGCTAACCCCTATCAGCAGCAGGTAACTATCCACTACAACCCCCTCAACGGTGAAGAGTGGAAGGACGTAAACGCAAGCTACTACAAGACTCTTGACGATGGTTCAAGGATCTGGAAGGCTTACATCACCAGCTACAACACAGAGTTTGCCATCAAGTATGTTGCCGACGGTAAGACCTACTGGGACAACAACAACGGCAAGAACTACAAGGACGAGGCTCTCGGTGCTGCTGCTATCAAGGCTGCAAGAACTATCAGCTACGGCAACACCTACAATATCTCAGCTACTCTCAAGAACCTTGCATACAACAAGGACGTTAAGGTAAGATACACAGAGAACAACTGGAAGTCCTACAAGGACGCTAACCTCAGCTACACTTCAACAAACAAGGACGGCACAGAGGTTTGGGACGCACAGCTCACAGTAAACGGAAGCAACCTCAAAAACTTTGAGTACTGCCTATCTTACACAGCAAACGGCAAGACCTACTGGGACAACAACTTCGGCGAGAACTACGACTACACCTACACAATTCACAGATAATCAAAGCTGTACAGCCTGCATCGATTCGGTGCAGGCTGTTTTTGATCCTAAATCGGAGCTACTCTACATTTATATCCGATATTTCCAACTCAAATATTTCATCGGCGTACTTTATCATCGTATCCTTGGTGCTGTCGTAACCCAACTTTTTATCAAAAATCTTTTTACAGGTCTTGAAGTCGTCAAACATAGCAAGGGTAACACAGCCGTCTGAGTTATCCGCATTTCCCAGAAAACAGTAATAACCGGCAGTCCTGCCTGTGGAGGAAGAAGCACCGCCTCCGTTCGGAGAGCTGAACTCTGTACATTCGGCATAGCCCTTGTAGTTCTTACTGCCCGTATATTTCACAAATAGGGCAAACGCCGGTTTCATCGGAAAATAAGTGTTTGCCTTATCCCTGAACAGTGTGTATTCAAAGTTGCCCTGTTGTTTTGTTTCGACTGTATACCCGTTCATTTTGCCCTTCTTGTAGGCTTCGGCAAAATAGTAATATTCGGAGTCGGCACAGTTTTCATCGGTAAATGTTGCACTGCAATAGTGATTATTGTTGTTGTGTTCACCACCTGTAGAATAAAAAGTAAATGCTATGAGTGGATATGCCACTGCTGTAATAATCATCAACACTGCCACAGAGAATATGACAATGACCGTAACTCCTGCAGGACTCATTCTTTTTTTGTCAGGGAAATTGCCTTCTGCAAGCTGTCTATTAATCCTGCGATTATAGTTTCTCTTATATAATGCGATTGCTGTTATTCCACAGATGATTAACAAAAACATAATCACCAAAATTGAAGTCAAATTTGTAATGCTCATAATTCTCTCCTTAAATACCAAAGAAATTTTTAAAAATGTAGTAATAGCTTCTTGTGACATCTACCTTGTCGCTGTTTGCCATGGTAACGGTAAATTTCTGAGAAAGTGCCGCACGAATGCCGACAACCTTCTTTTTTGAAATTATAACTGACTTGCTTATTCTGATAAACTCACTTGGATCAAGCATTTTTTCAAGCTGAGTCAAGGTGTATGTGCATTTGAATGTGCCTTCATCGGCGTGAACAATGATGTCATGCCCCATACTCTCTATGTACATCACACTTGCAGTTAGCACGTGACAGGACGTATCCTCATTTCGGCAGCTGATAAAGCTACTGTATCTGTCCTTCTCAAAAAGTATGAACTGTGCATCATCAGACAGATCAAAGCCCTTTTCAAGCAGAATCTTGGCTATGCGAGGATAGCTCTCGTCACTTATTTCAAGCTGTATCTTCACTCTTTCTCCTCCTTTTTGGACAACACTCAGTTTTTTGTGAAGCCCGTTATGCTATAAGTATAGCAGAGGCAAATCCACGTTTCAACAAATCTGCCTGAATTGCATTATTATCTGCGCAAACGTCAGTCAGGCAATACAAAACAGTATAACTGGTACTATAAAATAACAACAATCTGGCTATTTAAATAATACCAATTCGATATATAATAGGTATCATTGAGGAAGTGATAGTGATGAAAAATTCAAAATACTACAGCCTGGCATTGTCGGCGGTGTTTGCTTCGATGATATTTGTACTTACCTTCTTTATCCGTATTCCTGCACCGCTGGGTTATATCCACCTCGGCGACTCGATGATCTATCTTGCGGCGGCGGTTCTGCCAACTCCGTATGCGGCGGCTGCGGCAGGCATAGGCGGTGCTATGGCAGATGTGGCAGGCGGTTACTGGGCGTTTGTTCCCGTCACCCTGCTGACAAAGGTTCTGCTGTCCCTGCTGTTTTCGTCAAAGGGTGAGCGTATACTCAACAGAAGAAATATAGTTGCAAGCATAGCAGGTATTGCCGTTACGGTGTTCTGCTACTTTGCTTTTGAGATATTCTACTACGGCAATGCCGCTTATTACGAAATGCTCCTAAACCTCATTCAGGCAGTGGGCAGTGCGATTTTCTATTATATCTTTGGCTCTGTTCTTGACGGTGCAAAGGTCAAAAAACGAATTATTAGGATTAGTTAAAATGCAAAAACGGATTCTCTGTATAAACGATATTTCCTGTATGGGCAAATGCTCCCTCACAGTGGCTTTGCCCGTGATCTCTGCAATGGGGATAGAGGCAGTTGCTATGCCTACGGCAATACTTTCCGCTCATACGGTTTTTGAGGGCTATACCTTCTATGATACCACAGCACAGATGCAGGAAGCTTTCAGCCACTTTGATAAGCTGGGCGAAAGCTTTGACGCAATATACACCGGCTACCTCGGAAGTACCGAGCAGATCGAGCTGGTCAGGCGGTTTATATCAAAGCACCCCGAAAGCCTGATAATCACCGACCCCGTTATGGGTGACAACGGTAGGCTCTACAGTGGCTTTGACAGGGATTACCCCCGTGCCATTAGGGAGCTGTGCTGTTGCTCCGATGTTCTCCTGCCTAATCTTACGGAGGCTTGCTTTATTGCGGAAATGCCGTATATTGCGGAGGAGTTCTCCCTCGATTATCTTACGCACATAGCCGCACGGCTCAGTCGCCTCAGCGATAATTCGGTAATAACGGGTGTCCGTGAACAGGAGCATATCGCTGTCTACACCGCACAGCACGATCAGCCAATCAAAAGAACGGCTGCAAGCAGGCTGATAAACAAACAGCTTCACGGCACAGGCGATGTTTTCGCAAGCGTGTTTGCCGGTATGATGGTGCTGGGTAAGGAGCTGACCGAAGCGGCGTCATTTGCTACGGAGTTCACGGAGATGTGCATACTGAACACCGTGACCGACCCCAAGGCACGCTGGTACGGACTTACCTTTGAACCCTGTCTGCACACATTATATGAAAAATGCAGAGGTTGAAAAAAAAATTTTATGTGGTATAATAAGCAAAAAACTAAGGAGCAAGCACAAATGAAAAAAGTGATATCAGCTGTTTTGTCCGCTCTGACAGTTTTGTCAGTGACAGCGACTGCTTCGGCAGAAACAGCCCCCGGCGGTACTCTGGAGGGAACAAAGCTTAAGTGGCAGATCAAGAGCAAGGTTCTGTATATAAACGGAAGCGGTGCTATACCCGATTACGAGATC
>CACYCD010000322.1 GCA_902772755.1 uncultured Ruminococcus sp. | reverse complement strand
GTGTGAATGCTTTCTCTTAGGTACTGCCATTTTTTATTCCTCCATATACATTTTATGTTTATCAATTTAACAAATTTTTCAAAGCTGCCAGACGGGGATCTGTTTCCTCCCCGTAACAGCCGCACTCGGATTCATTCAGGTTTGCTCCGCAGACGGGACACAGTCCCCTGCAATCTTCCCTGCAAAGGTACTTTGCAGGCAGATCAAGAATGATATCAGCTGTGATAAGCTCGTCAGCATCAAGGGTATAATCCGGAACTTCGATGTAGTCGTCATTCTCATCGCCCTGCAAAGAAACCGCAAGCCGATGAACAAGCCGGTAATTCAATGACCGTTCCACATCATCCATACATCTGTCGCAGGGACGTCTGTACACAAAATTAACATCAAAGACGATATCGACCAACCCTGCACTGTTTGAAGCCTCACCTTTTACCATAATGGGCGAAGCGAATGGATAAACACCGCCGATCTCGATATCCGACATTGAAAAGGAGTATTCAAAATTTTTTACACTGCCTTCCTGAAGAAAGACCTCTCTCAAATCAAGAGTCATAAATACACCTTCCTTGACCGAATAATATTATATCCAAAAGCCACCCTTTTGTCAATATATCAAATTAAAATTCCTGCAAAAAATTATCGGAACAGCGTGCTGCATTGCAAACGCTGTCCCGTGTGACCGTATTACTCATTGTCGGAGGGCTGATCTGTGGCTTCCTCAGCCTGAGCTTTTGCCTGCCTTGCGGTTCTGGAATTTTGCAGGGAATCTCTGTTTTTGTTGAGCTCCTCGATCTTACCGCTGATCTGCTCCTGAGTGGTGACAAGGATATCCTCGGTATTTTTCAGCAAGCCGTCAACATACTGATTCATCATACTCTTGATCTCAGCTGACTTTTTCTTGGCGTTTCTGATAATCTCCTCGGCTCTTGCCTCAGCCTGAATAACGACCTCGTTTTCTTCAACAAGAGAATTACGCTTTGATTCGCCTTCTGCGATCATCTCGTTGCGTCTTTCTTCCGCCTTGCGAACGATATCCTCAGCTTCTTTTTTAGCGTCGGCGATGATCTGATTTCTGTCCGCTACAACAGCCTTTGCCTGTCTGATCTCAGAGGGAAGGCAATCCTGAATTTCATCAAGGATGTCGAGGGCAGTTTCTGTATCAATAACTGCTTTTCCGCCTGTCAAAGGCAAAACCTTGGCATCATTGAGCATATCTTCAAGCTCGCTGATCAAATCTTCAACTCTCATAATCACACTTCTCCTTTTAATCTGTTATAAATTTTATCATATAAACAAGCGGGGACAAAATCACTGATATCGCCTCCGAATGATGCAACCTGCTTTACCATACTGGAGCTTAGGTACATATACTTGGCACTTGTGGTCAGAAAAATTGTTTCAAGCTCGGGGTTTAGCTTTTTGTTTGTCAGTGCCATCTGAAATTCATATTCAAAATCCGACACGGCACGCAGACCCTTGACCACGGCAACTGCATTTTTTTCCTTGGCGTATTCAGCCAGTAAGCCGTTGAACGAGGTGATCTCCACCTTATCAAGCTCCTCCGTGACCTCACGCAAAAGCTCCATTCTCTCTGTTATCGAAAAGCTGGGCTTCTTGCCCGGGTTCACCAAAACAGCCACAATGACCTTGTCAAACATCTTGGAGGCACGCTTGATAATATCTATATGTCCCAGAGTAACGGGGTCAAAGCTTCCGGGGCAGATCGCAATTTTGCTCATACCGGCTCACCGTCCCCCAGGCAAAGGGCTGTAACACGTATCCTTCCATAGCGGTACTGTCTGTACAGCACCAGCTCAGTGCCTGAAACGTCAATGCTCTCATCGGCAGGATGCTCGCACAGCACCAGTCCGGTGTCCTTGATGCACCTGCACACAAGCGGCAGCACCTCTTCTATCAGACCCTTTCTGAACGGAGGGTCAATATAGACCAGATCGAACTTATCCGCTGTCATTCTCAGGAACGACACGGCATCAGCCGAAACTATCCTTGCCCTGCTGTCAAAGCCACAGACACTGACATTTTCTCTGATGATATCGAGGGATTTTTTTGAGCTGTCAACAAACACGGCACTCTCTGCCCCTCTTGAAAGAGCCTCTATGCCCATCTGACCGCTACCCGAGAACAGGTCAAGAAACCTCCTGCCCTCTATCCTAAAGCTCAATGCGGAAAAAACTCCCTCTTTCACTCTGTCGGAGGTGGGGCGAACGTCATTGCCTTCAAGTGTACGAAGCTTTCTGCCCTTGGCAATACCTGTTATGACTCTCATACAACACACCACCCCTCAGACAAACTCAAAAAACCACAGGTTTTACAGTTACCTTTACCATTATATCATAAACCGAAAAAAAATACAATGAAATTTTTTATATTCTGACAAGATTATTTTTGATTTTCTCCGTGAAAGTACGCAAAAACGCTGTCAGCCGCCACTTTGTTCATCTTGGGAGCGTTGAGAAGCTCCTCGTGATCCGCCTCGCTGATGTTTTTTACCGTTCTGAAATACTTTAGCAAAGCTTTAGCACGTTCCGTGCCGATATTGGGTATCTCAGTCAGCGAGCTTTTGAACGTATTCATACTCCGCCGTTTCTGCTGATAGCTTATCGCAAAGCGATGCACCTCGTCCTGCAGCTTGCTGACAAAGGTAAACACCCGTCTTGCACGGCTGAGGGCGATCTCTCCGCTGTCGGAAACTATCGCACGGGTGCGGTGCTTATCGTCCTTGACCATACCGAAAACAGGGATATCAGCACCGTGTTTTTTCATCACAGGGAGGACCGCATTCACCTGACCCTTTCCGCCGTCAAGCAGAATGAGATCCGGCTTTTTGCCGAAGCCCGTCTCAGCGTCGGCATTCTCCAATTCAGTCAGCCGTCTGTCCAAGACCTCCGCCATGGAAGCGTAGTCGTCCTGCCCCTCAAAGCTCTTTATTTTGAACCGCTTGTAGGCGGAGGGCTTCTTTCTGCCCTTTTCATAGACGACCATACCGCAGACATTTTCAGTACCGCTTAGGTTGCTGTTGTCGTAGGCTTCTATATATTCGGGAATTTTTTCCAGCCCCAAAAGCTCCTTCAGCTCCTGCAAAACGGTGTACTCCCCTGCCGTACCGCCCTTGGTCTGAGCCAGTCTTTCCATTGCGTTTTTTTGGCACATATCCACAAGGTGCTTTAGATCTCCCTTTTGCGGAACAACGATGCGGACACGACCTCCTCGCTTTTCACTCAGCCATTTTTCCAGAACCTCACCGTCCGCAAGCTCCCTGTCAAGCGTGAGCTGTACGGGAACTTCCTCTCTGATGGTGTAGTAACGTGTGAGGAACTCGCTC
>CACYCD010000321.1 GCA_902772755.1 uncultured Ruminococcus sp. | reverse complement strand
GCGTAAAGCTTAAAAAAACAACCGGTCTTGGGGTAAGGGGAAACTATACCCATTTTTCAACATTATATCAACTTTTCTACATAAAAATCAAGGGTTGTGAAGAAACAAGACTTTGAAATCTGTTTCTTCACAGCCCCTTAACAATATCTTTACTATTTGCCGAAAGAGTTGGCTTTTTAAAGAATTCACAGAAAGGATCTGATTTTATGTGCAAGCTTATGGAAGATCGTATAAATGAGCGTGTAACCGATGAGAGGATAATGTTTGCCGCAAGATTACTTCAAAAGAATAAAGGATCTATTGAAGAAATTGCAGAATTGTCTGAATTGCCTATTGATATGGTACAGCAGATCGAAGCTGAATTGAAGGGTATCTCTGCATAATTTCAGACAAGCTAAAGACTGCCGTTTGTTTGCGGCAGTCTTAACAATATCTTTAACCGTTTGCCGAAAGAGTTGGCTTTTTAAAAAATTTACAGAAAGGATCTGGTTTTATGTGCAAGCTTTTGGAAGATCGTATAAATGAGCGTCTGACCTACGAGAGGATAATGCTTGCCGCAAAATTGCTTCAAAAGAATAAAGGTTCTATTGAAGAAATTGCAGAATTGACTGAACTGCCTGTTGATATAGTACAGCAGATCGAAGCTGAATTGAAGGGCATCTCTGCATAATTTTCAGACAAGCCAAAGACTGCCGTTTGTTTGCGGCAGTCTTAACACTATCTTTAACTATTTGCCGAAAGAGTTGGCTTTTTAAAAATTCACAGAAAGGATCTGATTTTATGTGCAAGCTTTTGGAAGATCGTATAAATGAGGGGCGAGTTCAAGAGAGGATAATAATTGCCGCAAGATTACTTCAAAAAAATAAATGTTCTATTGAAGAAATTGCAGAATTGGCTAAATTGCCTATTGATACAGTACAACAGATCGAAGCTGAATTGAAGGGCATCTCCGCATAGTTTTTCAGACATAACAAAGACTGCCGTTTGTTTGCGGCAGTCTTTGTTTTTGTTATCCTAGCCTTCTTACCTGAATGATTCCATTGATTTTGCCGATGTGGGTCATTACACCTTTGAGGTGGTCTATGCCGTTTGTATCTATGGTGGCTACCACAATGGCGGTGCCGTCTTTTCGGCTTTGGGAGGTAAGGTTGTGTATGAATATGTGTAACTGGGTCAAGCTATTTGTCACGTCTGCAAGCAGACCCGTTCTGTCGCCGGCAATTATTTCTATGGGACAGAGAAAATTATCCTTGATTTCATCTGTCCATTCCGCATGTACCCAGCGGTCAGGTTCGAGGCAGTTGGCAATATCACAGGGAACATTGATACAATCCCTTTTATGAATTGAAACTCCGTAGCCCCTTGTCACAAAGCCGATGATCTCATCTCCCGGCAACGGACTGCAACACTTTGAAAACTTGATCAAGCAGTTGTCTATACCTTCTACAACAACTCCCGAGGTTGCATTGCGGTGGTTCTTGGGTACCTCTATAACAGGGACAAAATCCTCCACCTTTTCTTCATACTTCTTCTGATATTCTTCTTTTATTCTGGGCAGTATTTTCCATAGCTGTATACCGCCGTAGCCTATGGCTGCATAGAAATCCTCTATCGTATTGCACTGCTGTTTAAAGCTGAGATTGGCAAAAATCTCCTGCGAGTCCTCATCTGTGAGATATATACCGCACTTTTTCAGCTCTGTCTCAAGCATTGACTTGCCCTCGACTATGTTCTCATCACGCTTCTCACGCTTGAACCACTGGCGGATCTTTGTTCTTGCCTCTGAGGTCTTTACGATATTCAGCCAGTCACGCTTAGGACCTGTACCGCCTCTTTGAGTGATTATCTCAACGACCTCACCGTTTTGCAGCTTATAATCTATAGGCACTATCCTTTTATTTGCCTTCGCACCTATCATTCTGTTGCCGACTTCGGTATGAATGGCATAAGCCATATCGATCACTGTAGAGCCCTTGGGCAAATTCATAAGGTCACCCTTTGGTGTGAATACAAAAACTTCCTCATGATCAAAATCATTTTTAATGCTCTTGATCATCTCGGATTCGTCCTCGTACTGCACCTGATTTTCTATCATCTTGCGGGTTGCCTCAATCTTTTCCCACATACTCCGGTACTCTTTATTTTTTTCGGTCATACCCAGCTTATACTTCCAGTGGGCTGCAATACCGTACTCTGCAATGTAGTGCATATATCTGGTGCGTATCTGCACCTCAAACGGCACACCTTCCCTGCCTATTACCGTAGTATGCAGTGACTGATACAGGTTATTCTTGGGAGTGCTGATATAGTCCTTGAAGCGGTTGGGTATCGGCTGGTAGATGTCGTGAACCACGCCCAGCACATTGTAACAGTCTATGACAGAATCTACAATGACCCTGACGGCAAAAATATCAAAGATCTGATCCATAGTCTTGCCCTTACGCACGGTTTTGTTGTAGATGGAGTAGATGGATTTGACTCTGCCCGTCACAACCACATTTTTCATTGAATCGCCTATACGGGTGGATATTTCTTTTTTAATTTTTTCAATAAACTTGTCACGCTGTTCCTTGGTGAGGATAAGCTCGCTCTCTATCTCATGATAACCAACAGGGTCAAGTATCCTGATGGAGATATCCTCCAGACGTTCCTTCATCAGCTTCATACCGAGCTGGTGAGCAATGGGGGCGAATACCTCCATATTTTCAAGTGCTTTGTCCCTCTGCTTCTGTGGCTTCATAACGTCAATGGTGTACATATTGTGAAGTCTGTCTGCCAGCTTTACAATGATGACCCTGATGTCATTTGACATGGCAAGGAGCATTTTGCGAAGATTCTCCGCCTGACGTTCTTCTTTGGTCTGAAACGAGATCTTTGAGAGCTTTGTCACACCGTCTATCAGCTCGGCAACCGCCGAACCAAACTGCTTTCTGATGGTATCAAGCTCAACATCAGTGTCCTCAACAACATCGTGGAGCAGGGCTGCTACCACACAGTCAGTATCCATACCCATTTTTACCAATATGCAGGCAACCGATGTGGGGTGCAGAATGTAGGGAACACCGGAAACACGCTTTTGATCTCCATGTGCCGTTTTTGCTACCTCGTATGCCTTCTGAATGACAAGCAGGTCATAGGTACTGTCGCTCTCGTTGATAAGGTTTAACAGGTCGTCATAGTTTTCATAGTTTTCATAATGAGTACGTTCTGTTACAGGCATTTATCGCACCTCCCGTAATTTTCGGATAAAAATGCTTTTGTCCAGATTTACTCTGCCACTTTCTCTAAGTTCTATTTTTGAACCATACAACCCCTGAGTCCAATAAATGAGACCAAGCTCTTTCATAGAATGGAGTATTATTCTTAGTTTACCCATTTTTATTTTATAGTCAAGAGATTTCAGCAAAAAATATTCTCCTTGTGTAAAAGTTCCACTCTTTCTCAGAAAACGATATACCAAAGCAAAATCTTCTCGGCTTGGGAGGATGCTCTGTGCCTCTTCATAGGTCAAGGGGCAGCGTGAAGCAAATTTTTCAAATATTCTGAGGTCATTTATCTGAGCTTCGTTGGTGCAGTCCGAATACTTGATATCCTTAATAAATATACTCAGGCTCTCTTGACCACGGAAGGTATTGATGTCAAGAGTGACTGCCAGATCCACAACATCTCCCACCCGATAGAACACCTCATTTGATGTCATACCGAATTTTATCGCTGTTATGTAGGTGTCATCACGTTTGAGAGTAAAGCGGGTGTGCTTATTTCCTGAAAGGAATTTTATTTCTGTTATCGTCAGATCGAACAGTCCGAACAGCGGAGAGGGATTTTCTGCTCCAAACGGTTCAAGCTCCTGAATGATTTCGGGAATTGAAACAGCAACGGTTGCCGGATTGAGCTTGCAGTCGATTTCCAGCTTGCTGTATGGCATAGTTATATCACGGCAATAGTTATTGATCGCACGGCGAAAGTTTTTGATATTCTCTTTTTTAAGGCTAAGACCCACAGCCATAGGGTGACCGCCGTAGTGTGTGAGGTACTCGGTGCAGGCGAAAACAGCATCGCAGAGAGCAAAACCCTCAACACTCCTGCCACTTCCCCTGGCTTCTCCGTTTTCGTCAACTCCTATTATAATCGTTGGCTTGTCATATATATCCTTGATCCGTGAAGCAACTATGCCTATCACACCATGATGCCAGTTTTCACCGTCAATAACTATGATCTTGTCGGTCACTATATCGGGGTGAGCTTTGACTTTTTGATCTATCGCATCAAGGATCTGTTTTTCTATATTCTGTCTGTCTGAATTGTCAGAGCCAAGCTCAGAGGCTATCTGCTGTGCTTCGTCCTCGTCCTCAGTGATGAGCAGACGGACACTTTTTTCGGACAGACCCAATCTGCCACCTGCATTTATCCTCGGAACGATCGTAAAGCTTATTGTGCCTGAATTTATCTTTTTATCGGCAATACCTGCCTCGGTTTTCATTGCATTTATTCCGATGCGGTCACTGTTCTGAATGTGTCGGAGACCTGCTTTGACAAGTGCTCGGTTTTCACCCGTGAGGGGGACAACATCTCCGACAGTGCCTATTGCCACTATATCACTGAAATTCTCTAAAAGAAAATCAACATCGCAGTATTCACCCTCCAGTGCCATTATCAGCTTGAATGCCACACCCACACCCGACAAGAATTTGTACGGAGTGTTGTCCCCGGGCTGATTTACATCAACGATTGCAACAGCAGGCGGAAGCTCACGGGAGGGTACGTGGTGGTCGGTCACTACGGTATCAATTCCCAGGGAGTTGGCGTATTCAATTTCATCAAAAGCAGATATGCCGTTGTCAACGGTAATGATGAGATCAATGTTTTTTTCGTGGAGCTTATCCACTGCACCCTTGTTCATACCGTAGCCCTCGGTTTCACGGGCAGGAATGTAGAACATAACATCAGCACCGACAGAATCGTTCAGATAACTGTATAGCAGTGCCGTTGCCGTCACTCCATCAGCATCGTAGTCGCCGTAGACGCAGATTTTTTCTCCGTTTTCTACGGCTTTATTTATGCGACTGACAGCCTTATCCATATCCTTCATTAGAAAAGGATCTGAAAAACCATTCTCTTCCGAAAGAAAATCCCTGATGGCATTCTCGTTATCCAAGCCTCGGATATCAAGCATAAGTGCAAGGAACGGGTGGATATCCATACTTTGGGCAACAGCCAGTGCCTTCTGCTTATTTACTTGTTTCACTGACCATACTTTCATATACTGCCTCTATTCATATCCAAGCATTTCGGCGGCAAGCCTTCGGGTGTTTTCCGTGATCTCTATACCGCCCATTATCCTTGACAGCTCGTTTATCCTGCCCTCTCTGTCAAGGGAGATAACATCTGTGAAGGTTCTGTCCTGTTTAAAATTCTTTCTTATCAAAAGATGATTTTCCGCTAAGGAAGCTATCTGCACCTGATGCGTCACACAAAGCACCTGCCGGTTTTTGGCAACCTCCTTCAGCTTCATACCGACCTTCATAGCGGCTTTGCCGGAAATACCCGTGTCTACCTCGTCAAAGATCAGAGTATCTATCGTGTCGCTCTC
>CACYCD010000320.1 GCA_902772755.1 uncultured Ruminococcus sp. | reverse complement strand
GCGTGAGGGCATTGCAGAAGGGTTGGCTAAAGGACTTGAAGAAGGTTTAGCTAAAGGATTAGAGACGGGTCGTGCCGAAGGCAGAGCCGATGGAATAAATGAGATCATTGAAAAAATGCGTAAAAGTGGTATGACAGACGAACAGATAAATCTGATTCTCGGTGTTCAGGTATAAAATAAACAGGCTGTGAAGAAACAGGGTAAACTCGTTCTTCACAGCCGTTTTTAGTATTCGGTTTTTAGGGTATCGACCTTGTATTTTTGTTTGAAAGATTCGATATCCTTTTGGGAGCGGATCAGCGTTACTTCGGTGAAGCGTCCGCTCTTTTTGTCCTTGAAGCCGGCTACTTTTTCGCCTGTGCAGATCGAGCTTCGGATAACGGCATACTGCACCTCGGGGTCAAAGCCTTCGCTCTCGACGGGCTTGAAAAAGCCAAATTTTTTCATTGCTGTGTGTCCTTTCTTTGGCTTTTTATCCTTGCTTTGTCGCTGTACATCAGCTTGTCGGATTCCTGTATCATTTCATCTATGGATTTTCCGCAGGAAAGACCGAACGCACAGGAATATCCTGCATTGGTTACCAATGCTCTGGCTTTTTCTGCAAGGGCTTTCATCTCGTCCTCCGTGTGTGATCTGCACACGATGACGAACTCATCACCGCCTAAGCGGTAGGCACGATCCTTCCTTTTTGTCGCACTGCTGAAGCAGTCGGCAATAGCTTTCAGAGCTTCATCGCCGGCATCGTGTCCCAGATTGTCGTTTATCCATTTCAGACCGTTCATATCAATTGAGATCATACCCGTGATCGTTTTTGAATTTTTTTCGATGTCGCTGTAGAAGGTCTGCCTGTTAAACAGCGTAGTCAGCGGATCTCTCTTTGCGTACTGTGAATAAAGATACATATAATAGAGCAGAACATTTGAAGCGTAGGTCATATTGACAACTTCATCGTGGCTGAAAAATGCAAGTACCGCAGAGACCGTTGACGTAAATGTGATAAATAAAATCATCATACCGTCATCGGAAGTCTGAGATGACACAGCCCTGATGGTGATACAGTACAGCATAATTATGTAAATAACGGTCACGATATACGGCGTATAGCCGAGTATGCCTCTTTTAAAGCTGTTTGTTTCAACCTCAAAGCTGAATGCTATGTCGGAAAACAACGCCGTTGCACAGACAAGAAAATTCAGTATGGCAGGCACGACAGCAAGCTTTGTCAGCTTTGGACAGACAATAAAAATCAGCATCATTATTATCATCGGACGCAGACTGTAGCAAATTATCGAAAGCGGAACTCTGCAAAAGCAAAACTCCTGTAGGTTGCCCGTATAGCCTTCCAAGTGGTCAAAAATCACCAGAGCAAGTATCAAAAATATTACCGACCTGAGCCTGAATATCATTGCCCTGTCAAGATAAACATCTGATATTGTGATGATAAGCATACCTGCCAGCATAGCAAACAGAACAAAGTTATCAACCAGAAAATCAGTTATCATTATATACCCTTATCCCTTCAATGCCTATATCAAAATTATATACCATCTTAGCCAAAAAATCAATAACCCCCGCACAATTTTGCGAGGGTTATCACTAAACAGTCAGTATATCAGCTGTGTGGAGTATAGGTAAGTCTGCCGCCTATGCTTCGCACCTTGTCGCCCGTGCCGTACATTACATACCAGCAGAATCCGCCTGCGTTTGCGTTGTAGTTCCAGCTTCCGCCCAGACGGGCAACACGGTAGCCGTTGACATTTGCACTGCAATAAAACGAATCGCCCACGGGGAGGGAGCTTCCTGCACCGTTTTCGGTTTCGGAGGGGAGCATCAGCCAGTCACAGCTCTGCGAGTAGCCCAGTGCGTTTATATAGCCGCTTGAATTGGCAACGCTAAAGCCTGCGGATACATAGTTGCCGCTGTTCTTCGACTCTGCAAAAGCATAGTCGGTGCAGATATACGGCACGCCCCCGTGCATAGTTCCGTCACACCAAATATTTATTCCGTGAACGAATTTCCAGATATTGCCCCAAGGATTTTCCGTTCCACGGTAGGAATATGACGTTTTTCCGTTGGCTGTTTCGTTTGTCTGCACGCCGTTGATGTCGGATACAGTCACATCAGCCTGTCCCGAGCTGTTCCCCAGAGCGGAGGTCGAACCCGTCAGGGAAGCACAGTTGTAGGAGGAATTGTCGGTAATATTCACTATTCCGTTGCTTCCCGAGCCTGACTGTGTGTTCATCGTGCCAAGCTCGATCATCATCAGCAGTTCCTCCATAGCCGCCTGCCTGATGTCAAGGGAGTGCCAGCCACTGCCACGGTTTTTGCAGAGGGCTTCCAGATTCGTTCTGGTGAAATTTTGTGAAAGACCCGAGGCAGGCTTAACACCTGCTATCGAGCTGAACCTGTCACCCGTGGAAACGGTGAAGTCAGTAACCTGACTGTCATCGTCAATATAAGCTCCGGCACTGACATCATAGACCGAGCCTTCGTATGCACCGATGTATATTTT
>CACYCD010000319.1 GCA_902772755.1 uncultured Ruminococcus sp. | reverse complement strand
TACTCAGACAGACAGGATCCGCTTAATTATGTATCGAATTGAGGTTCTCCCTCCGTCACAGCTTCGCTGTGACACCTCCCTCGAAGAGGGAGGCTTTTTTGCCGTGACACCTCCCTCTGAGAGGGAGGCTTTTTTTGCAGGGACTTTTTTGGATTTACTATTTGAACATATAGGATGCGGTATCTACTACTTCTCCCATGGCGTGGAGGGCTTTGTCTACTTTCTTTTTGAGCGGGGTTTTCATTCCGCTTGAAATCATCTTTTCGCCGATCATACCCACAGCTATGCCCGAGGCTACTCCTATACAGATACCCTTCATCATTCCCGAAGTATTGCTCACAATCTCACCTCCGCTTTTATTGTTTGTCAGGCAGCGGAATATATGATTGGAAATCCTGTGTTTTATGAAAGGAAAATTATGTCAGTTTTGAATGTGGTTCTTGTTGAACCCGAAATACCTGCCAACACCGGCAATATAGCACGAACCTGCTCCGCAACGGGGACAAGGCTTCATCTGGTCAAGCCGCTTGGCTTCAGCGTTGACGACAAGCACCTAAAGCGTGCCGGTCTGGACTACTGGAAATTTCTGGATATAACCTATTATGAGGATCTTGACGATTTTCTGCAAAAAACTGAGGGCGGAGAGTATTTTCTCTACACGACCAAGGCACTAAGCCGTCACACGGACGCACGTTATCCCGACAACTGCTATTTGATCTTCGGCAAGGAAACCCGGGGTCTGCCCGAGCATTTTTTGATGCAGCACAAGGAGAGGTGCGTGCGGATACCTATGATAGAGCAGGCACGCAGTCTTAATCTGAGCAACTCGGTCGCCGTCGCTGTGTACGAGGTACTCAGACAGTGGGACTATCCCGAGCTTCTCACCCACGGGGAGCTTCACCGACACCGCTGGGCAGATGTATAAAAAGAATAAAAATATCAGAAATAATTCTGTTCTGCTATTGAAATTATTACATTTTTGGGATATAATAAATTTGTATGAACAGCTTGTATTATACACAGACAATACCAATTTGAAAGGAAGTATTAAAAATGGGATTAAACAAAGTTTCTGTTGATGACGTGAACTATGCCGGCAAAAAGGTGCTTTGCCGCTGTGACTTCAACGTTCCGCTCAAGGACGGTGTTATCACAAATGACAATCGTATCACAGCCGCCCTGCCCACGATCCAAAAGATCATCAATGACGGCGGTCAGGTTATCCTCTGTTCACATCTTGGCAAGCCCAAGAACGGTCCCGAGGAGAAATTCTCCCTCGCTCCCGTAGCTGTAAGACTTTCCGAGCTGCTCGGAAAAGATGTTGTTTTTGCGGCTGATGATGAGGTCGTAGGCGAAAACGCTAAGAAGGCTGTTGCCGAAATGAAGGACGGCGACGTTGTACTTCTTCAGAATACAAGATTCAGAAAAGAAGAAACAAAGAACCTTGAACCCTTTGCAGGCGAGCTGGCTTCTCTTGCAGAGTGCTTTGTAATGGATGCTTTCGGCTCTGCTCACCGTGCACACTGCTCGACCGCAGGTGTTACCAACCACATCAAGAACACTGCTGTGGGTTATCTTATGCAGAAGGAGATCGACTATCTCGGAAATGCTGTAGAAAATCCCGTAAGACCCTTCGTTGCGATCCTCGGCGGTGCAAAGGTAGCAGACAAGCTCAATGTTATCTCCAACCTGCTTGAAAAGTGCGATACACTTATCATCGGTGGCGGTATGGCTTATACCTTCCTCAAGGCTAAGGGCTATGAGGTAGGCAAGTCACTGGTTGACGACAGCAAGCTCGACTACTGCAAGGATATGATGGATAAGGCTGAGAAGCTCGGCAAGAAGCTCCTGCTTCCCATCGACACCACGATTGCCGCTGAGTTCCCCAACCCCATTGACGGACCTATTGAGGTTGAAAATGTTGACGCTGACAAGATCCCTGCCGATATGGAAGGTCTTGACATCGGCACAAAAACTCAGGAGCTCTTTGCTGAGGCTGTCAAGTCCGCAAAGACTGTTGTATGGAACGGTCCTATGGGCGTATTTGAGAACCCCACTCTTGCAGCAGGTACTATCGCTGTTGCAAAGGCTCTGGCTGAAACCGACGCTACAACCATCATCGGCGGCG
Source organism: uncultured Ruminococcus sp. (assembly GCA_902772755.1). Classification (GTDB taxonomy): domain Bacteria; phylum Bacillota; class Clostridia; order Oscillospirales; family Acutalibacteraceae; genus Ruminococcoides. Next base: position 1,192 of record CACYCD010000319.1, on the reverse strand, counting down.
GCGACTCGGCTGCGGCTGTTATCCAGCTCGGCTTTGCCGATAAGATGAGCCACATCTCCACAGGCGGCGGTGCTTCTCTTGAATACCTTGAAGGCAAGGTACTCCCCGGCATTGACGTTATCGCAGATAAATAATTATCACAAACCGCAGGGCGAACATCACCGTTCGCCCTAAAGGTGCATCTAAGTAACCCGAAAGGATATAGAAATGGATAAAAGCAAAAGAAAGGCTATAATTGCCGGCAACTGGAAAATGAACAAGACTCCCTCACAGGCAAAGGCTTTGCTGGAGGAGCTTATCCCCATGGTAAAGGACGCTGACTGCGAGGTAGTAGCCTGCGTACCATACGTTGATCTGGCTGTTGCCGTTGAGACTGTCAAGGGTACAAACATCAAGATCGGTGCTGAAAATGCTCACTGGGAAAAATCCGGTGCGTTCACCGGCGAGATCTCCACAGATATGCTCAAGGAGATCGGCGTTGAGTATGTAGTTCTCGGTCACAGCGAGAGAAGACAGTATTTCGGTGAAACAGACGAGACTGTAAACAAGAGAACCAAGGCTGTTTTGGCAGCAGGTCTTATCCCAATCGTCTGCGTTGGCGAGCTTCTTTGGGAACGCAAGTGCGATATCACCGATGAAGTGGTCGCAAGACAGGTAAAGCTTGCTCTCTATGATGTTTCCGCTGAGGACGTTAAAAAGACAGTCATCGCCTATGAGCCTGTATGGGCTATCGGCACCGGCGAAACTGCTACGGCAGATCAGGCAGAGGAGGTCTGTGCGGCTATCCGTGCCACACTTGCAAAGCTCTATGATGCAGAAACAGCAGAGGCTGTTACTATCCAGTACGGCGGTTCAATGAATGCAGGCAACTGCGATGAGCTGCTTGCCAAGACAAATGTTGACGGCGGACTTATCGGCGGTGCTTCACTTGTTGCCGAGAAGTTCCAGCCCATAGTAGCTGCTGCTTCAAAGTAATATCACATAAGGATTTGACAGTTATGAAAAAACCACTTATTTTGATGATACTTGACGGATTCGGAATTTCCATGGAGCAGGGCAATGCCATTACCACGGCAAGCACACCCAACCTCGGACGGCTCTTCGGTCAGTACCCCCTCACCAAGATCGGTGCTTCGGGTATGGACGTAGGTCTCCCCGACGGTCAGATGGGCAACTCCGAGGTAGGTCACAC
>CACYCD010000318.1 GCA_902772755.1 uncultured Ruminococcus sp. | reverse complement strand
GTTGGAGCAGCATAAGAATCCATAGTAATGTAAATATAAACGGCGACCGTGACGGTACACACGCCGGACTCATTTCTTCCACATGGACAGGCAGCACAACGAATATCAAAGGCTGTCTTTTCAACGGTAAAATCGTAAGTGCGGATGTAAATAACAAGACCGAACAGTGCGGAGGCTTTGTAGGCTGGAAAAACGGAACAATAAACATTTCCGACAGCATTTTTGCACCTTCCGAAATACTGCTTGCTGACGATTCAGGAAAAGACTATCCCAGCCAGAATTTCTCTCGCAACGGTGCTTCATCTATTACCAACTGTTATTACACTTCTCCGATAAGAACAGGCAGTACTCAGGGTAAAAAAGACTCACAGTTACTGCAGGCGAATACGTAACCATAGACGACATGTGGCTGTCAAATGAAACAGCATCTTATGGTGTCAGTGGTATTACTGCATATGCAAACGGTCTGGTCCACGGCGGTCTAATTTTCATAGGCAGCGGAGATAAGATCAATCTTTCGGTTAGTCATGATGACAGACAGGGATATACATTCAAGAACTATTCGACCAATTCAGGTACCAACGATGATTATTTTACAATGGGTGACGAAGACGTAGTCATCAGTGCCGTATATGAGAAGAATACATATCATGTCTTTTTTAACGAGAATAACGGAACAAATACAAGACAAGACGTTGAATACGGTGATAAGGCACAAAGCTATACTCCTACAAAAGATGATTGTGAGTTTTTAGGCTGGTATTGCGGTAATGAACCGTATGATTTCAATACGCCTGTCACAAAGGACACATGGCTTACAGCTAAATGGAATGAAAACCAGGAATCATATACAGTAACTGTAAAGCTTGATAAATACTATTTTGGACATACATCACAGATAACCGTAAAAGGTGGACATACGATTCCCGATGAATATAAAAATCTTGATCTGTCAGGTGCGGGTTTTGTTTTTTATGGCTGGTATGATGAAGACGGAAATGCTTTTGATCCGGATACACCGATAACAGGCGATACTACTATTGTTGGAGAATTAGGCGCAATAGACGGATATCACCTTGTAACTCTTTACGTTGCAAAACTGGAAGGCGGTTTCAGATTAACGTATCCGAATGAAGATGGATGTACTATTATCGACGATTACAAGTATTTTGATGTGTCCGGTTATAACTATGATTTTGTCTGCTGGTATGATGAAGACGGAAATGTTTTTGACGCGGAAACGCCTGTAACAAGAGAGATCACTCTTACAGGAGAGATCAGAAAGATGGATGGCTGCTGCGAGATACTTTTCCTTGCAGAAGACGGTACATTGTGTTCCGCTTTCTCTGTGACTGAAGGGAAGGTTTTAGGCGAAAGGTATAACAGCATATCGTATTCTAAAAAGGACAGCGATTATATATTTGTTGGATGGTATACGCTGGACGGTGTAAGATTTGATTTCACTCAACCGGTGACGAGCGATATTACCGTTAAGGAGAAATGGAAGGGAAATTGGGTTGAAGTAGGTTTGGTTGATTTCTACGGAGAAACAATTAATACGCTGACGATAACCCCTGATAATGGATCTTATGAAAATGTATCCGATCAGATATTTATCCCGACCGCACCTGAGGTTGACGGCTATACCTTTAAAGGCTGGAAGGTTAACAACAGCAATACTGTATATTTAACGACTGACGAAACAAAGGCTGCTGTTGCTGCGGTTATTGCAGCCGATTTCGCAAATGATGTTACAGTGACAGCATATTATGAACAGTCTGATACCGAACAGGTATTATTCACTGTTGATTGTATCGGCTGTACTCTCAAAAATTCTGACGGTGAAGTAATAACAGATCCGGAAAATTATGAGGTTTCCGAACAGCTTTATGCAGTAGCGGATAAAGGATCATCCGAACAGGTATTTTCTCATTGGGAGATTTGCGGCGAAACAGTGGCATATGAAACAACTTATGCTTTTCTTAAGCCTGACAAGAATATGGTTCTGTCCGCAGTATATGTAGATGCGGAATAAGGAGTCGATAAGACCGGTACAGGCTGCATTACAAGTATAATGAGAATCTAAGGTGATAGTAAAGTCTTGTTTTATCAAAACCACCCGTTGAACGGGTGGTTTGCACTACCCCTAGAAGGGGTTAATACAGGCTCAACCCCTCAAGGGGCATTGAAAGTCTGTCACCGCATTACTATTACTGGCAGCCGCTCAAGCGGCTGTCTTTTTTTGCCTATTAATTCTTTTTACCCGTAAACGGGTCTATGTACTCTTTCAATGTTAGTTGATCATTCATATAATCTTCTTGCAACTGATTTCTGATATACTCCGCTATTACTTTTTCATTTTTTCCTACTGTATCAACATAATAGCCTCTACACCAAAAATGACAATTCCCATATTTGTACTTCAG
>CACYCD010000317.1 GCA_902772755.1 uncultured Ruminococcus sp. | reverse complement strand
CATAAAGCTCCTGAGCGATCTTCATAGTTCTTCTTGACTGGTAGCCGAGCTTTCTCGATGCCTCCTGCTGAAGCGTTGAGGTGATAAAAGGAGGATACGGAGATTTTTTTCTTGTGCCGTTTCTGACTTTTTTTACAAACAGCTCTGCACCGTCGATATCGGCTAGGATCTTATCTGCTTCTTCTTTGTTGTTGATCTGAATTTTTTTACCTTCTTTATCAAGAGTAAGCGAAGCATTGAATACTCTGCGGCTGCCCTTTGGCGACATTTTTGCATCGATCGACCAGTATTCGGTAGGTACAAATTTTCTTATTTCGTTTTCTCTGTCTACTATTATCTTTACAGCTACAGACTGAACTCTGCCTGCCGACAGACCTCGGCGTATCTTCTGACTGATAAAGGGACTGAGCTTGTAGCCGACAAGTCTGTCAAGTATTCTCCTTGCCTGCTGTGCATTTACCAGATCTATATTTATTGAGCGAGGGTGTGACATTCCGTTTGCAATGCCTGTTTTTGTTATCTCGTTGAACTCTACTCTGTTCTTTTCGTTCAGATCAAGACCGAGAATATAAGCCAAATGCCAGGAGATAGCCTCTCCCTCACGGTCGGGGTCGGTTGCAAGAATAACGCCGTCACACTTGTCAGCTTCTGTTTTTAAGTCTTTTACAAGTTTTTCTTTTCCTTTTATAATGGAATATTTGGGTGCAAATGAGTTTTTGATATCTACAGCCAGTCTTGCCTTCGGCAGATCTCTGACATGTCCCATTGAAGCAATGACTTCATAGTCTTTTCCCAGATATTTTTTGATAGTTTTAGCCTTTGCAGGCGACTCAACTATTACCAGCTTTGACATTTAATCTATCCTCCGATAGTTAAGATAATTTATAACGGTGTCCCGACAGGGACGTGATCAGCTTTTCAGCTTCAAGATATTCAAGAATATCACTGACCTCAAATGACGGTACTCCGCTTTTTGTTGCAATATCATCAAGCGACATCGGTTCGACACCTATAATATGATAAACCTTATAGCTGTTGTCATCAAGCTCAACATCAAACCTGTGACCTGTAATTTCAATATTGACTTCCGACTCAACTGCAGCGGAGCTCTTTTTGGAAGCCTTTGACGGGATAACAGCTATCTTTTTATCCTCATCTTTTATTGTGTCATTTTCACAGATCTCCAGATCATATCTGTTGTTGTAGAACTCAATTATATCTATATGCGAGGAAACAGGCACAGCACCATCCTTAATAAGTCGGTTTGCACCCAAAGAATACACACTGTCGATATTACCCGGAACGGCAAATACTTCCTTACCCTGCTCCGCAGCCAGATTTGCAGTTATCAAAGCACCGCTTCTTTCGGCAGCTTCTATTACAAGAACGCCGTTTGACAATGCCGATATTATCCTGTTTCTCTGCGGAAAGAAATATCCCAACGGCTCAGTATCGGGAGGATATTCCGAAATAAGACAACCTCTTTGGGTAATAGCCCTTCTCATCTGGCTGAGATTTTTCAGGTAGGGATAGTTTATACCGCAGCCCAAAACACAAATCGTGATTCCGTCTGCGTTCAAAGCCCCGTTATGTGCAGTACAATCTATGCCCAATGCCCCTCCGCTGATAACAATGACCTTGCATTTGCAGAGATTATGGGCGATCTTATAGGCAGTCTTTTTGCCATAACCTGTAGCTTTTCTTGTGCCTACAATTCCTATCGCCAGCAAATCATCGATCGCCGGCAGATGTCCGCTGACATAGATGACCGCAGGCGGAGTACCAATATCTCTCAGTCTTTGCGGATAAAGGTCATCGTCAATGGAATACATCTTTATATTCAGCTCACTGCACCTTTGGATGATCTTTTCAGCTTTTTCCATAGGAGTGGAGCAGAGCTTTTCGATATCCTTAATATTGAAAAGTCCGCACATTCTCCACTCAAATTCTTTTCCTTTGTAAAACTCTGAAATATCGTCATAGTATCTGTACAAACGTTTGACCTTGCTGTTGTCGTATCCCAACGCCAGGGATAACCAGATCCAAATTTTAAGATTATCCATTTTTCTTCATTTCCCAAAGTATTATACCGGCGGCAACACCTGCATTCAAGGAGTCTATCCTTCCCTGCATAGGTATGATTATCTTATGATCACACTCTGCTATAGTCGCATTGGATATCCCGTTTGCCTCGTTGCCGAT
>CACYCD010000316.1 GCA_902772755.1 uncultured Ruminococcus sp. | reverse complement strand
TTCATAAAACATTACTCCTACCTTTTTAATTATCAACAGAAATATTATTCCAATCTAACTCTTCATCTGCACATTTGGCTTTTTTAAAATATTTTTTGTAGTCTGCAATTACTGCACCTTTTATTATTAAATTAAGTGCATTTTCATTCGGAGTTTGAGATTCAACTTTTTCAGCTAATTTTCTGTGTTCTTCCTTACACCACAACCCTTTTACAAAACTATTGTTATCATACACCTCAACGCTTTCAGGGTTTTCGTAATTGTTTGTATTCTTTTCAGGTGTATAGGTTTTGCCGAACACATCATATATAGATAACGCATATTCGCAGTCAACCGATCCTGTCACAACACCTCTGTCATTCACTCTCTTCGCTGATGCCATTATCAAGGATTTCACAAAATCCGGACTTTTAGATTTATCCTTTTCAAGAATCTTTGAAGCAATTCCCGATACCTGTGCAGCTGCAATACTTGTTCCGCTTGAACCGTTTATTGTATCAAAAATCCCTGTTGATTCAACATTTTCTCCGGGAGCTATTACATCAAGGTTATCACCTACAGAAGTAAAATCAGCAATATCTCCATCAGAGGTTTGTGCACCAACCGAAATAACCTCAGGATATGCCGCAGGGTATTGAACACCTGATATACTCACATTTCCGGATGATGCAACCATCACTATTCCGGCATTATAAGCATCCTTAACAGCAGTTCTAAGGGCAGAAGAATTTACCGATGTACCAAAGCTCATATTGATAACATTCATGCCATTTTCAATGCCCCAGTAAATCCCTTCAATAATGCGGCTTATTGGTGCTTCAAGCTTGCTGTCCAATACCTTTACAGAATAAAGCTCAGCATTCGGATTTACTCCCGTAATATTAACCCCGTTATCCTTGGCACAAATTGCACCTGCCATTCCTGTTCCGTGCTGGCTTATATCCTCATACAAAGGATTGAAATTTTCTTCATCAACTAAATTCACTCTGCTTTTTACATCAATATCGTTTGACATTGACACACCGCTATCCAAGAGTTCTACTTTTACCTTGACTTTAGTCTTCTGTGTTGTTATATCTGCACCCAAAGCTTCAAGATTCCACTGGTTTATGTTTTCGGAATCAACATTCTTAAACATTGAATCCAAAACAGGATCAAATTTCATCTTTTTGGTTTTTCTTTCACTTCCCGAAACTACACTGTCAGGCTCCAATGTTAATACTCCATCGATCTCTTCGACTTCATCTGCATCACTTTTCGTAAGTGAAACCTTTGAAACAGACTTGTCTGAAAAATCGTTTTCGATAATTTCGGACTTATAAGAAATTCCCAGTACATCATCCAAAGCTCTTTTATCATCGGTAATAATGATATAATCTTCCGCTTTCATGTCTTTCTCAGAAACATAGGCTGTGGTGCTAAATTGCACAGAAACACCTATAGTCAAAACTACAGTCAGCAGTATGCTGATACACTTTAATATTCTTCATTTACACATCTCCTAAATATTTCTATATACAAAGGCTATAATTTCACTTTAATGTAAAATTATACCACTATACAATTGGATATTATATCACTTACACATCCGAGAGTCAAGTTAAATTACTTTTGTTAAGCAGTTTCTTTTTTAGCTAAATTGCATATAATGCAAGGAAATGCAGATATTTGTAATTTTTTATAAGTTTGCCGAGTAATCAAACCGCCCCGAAAAATCGGGGCGGTCGTATATAGATAATTGTTATCAGCCGTTGTTGTCAGCCATAAATTTGAGGTGAGCGTACTTCTTCTCTGCGTTCTGCTCTGCCTCTGTAAAGAGCTTCTCAGCCTTTGCAGGGTTGCTTCTTGCAAGAGCGTTGTAACGAACCTCGCCCATGATGAAGTCTCTGTAGGAAGCTGTGGGAGCCTTGCAGTCGAGCTGGAAGGGATTCTTGCCTTCTTCTGCAAGTCTGGGATCAAATCTGAAGATGTTCCAGTAACCTGCGTCTACAGCCTTCTTCTCTTCGAGCTGTGCAATGCCCATACCGCCCTTGATACCGTGGTTGATACAGGGAGCGTAGCAGATGATGAGTGAAGGTCCGTTGTAGGACTCAGCCTCCTTGAATGCCTTGAGGCACTGAGCAGTGTTTGCACCCATAGCTACCTGAGCTGTGTATACATAGCCGTAGCTCATAGCGATGGCAGCGAGATCCTTCTTCTTGGTTGTCTTACCGCCTGCAGCAAACTGAGCGATAGCACCGATCGGTGAAGCCTTAGAAGCCTGTCCGCCTGTGTTGGAGTAAACCTCTGTATCGAATACAACGATGTTTACATTCTTGCCGGAAGCGATAACGTGGTCAAGTCCGCCGAAGCCGATATCATAAGCCCAGCCGTCGCCGCCGAAGATCCACATTGACTTCTTAGCA
>CACYCD010000315.1 GCA_902772755.1 uncultured Ruminococcus sp. | reverse complement strand
AGAGAACCGACTTGTAGGTATGAAGAGCCGTGGCGTGTATGAAACACCCGGCGGTACTATCCTCTATTATGCTCACAAAAAGCTGGAGGAGCTTACTCTTGACAGAGATACCTTCCACTATATGGAGCAGGTGTCGCTCCGCTTTGCAGAGCTTGTATATTACGGTCAGTGGTATACACCGCTCAGAGAGGCTCTGTCTGCTTTTGTTGACCAGGTGAACACTGTTGTAACAGGCGATGTTAAGCTCAAGCTCTACAAGGGCAATATCATTGATGCAGGTGTTACTTCCCCGTTCAGCCTTTATGACGAGGATATTGCGACCTTTGATGAAGATGAAGTGTACGATCAAAATGACAGTGCGGGCTTCATCAATCTGTTTGGCTTGCCGATAAAGGTAAGGGCTAAAAAAGGTTTGATTAAGTAATTAGAGAAGATCTCCTATAGCGTAAAGTCCGCAGATACCGTGCGGGCTTTATGTCATTTTATAAATACCGTTTAGAGGTGAAAATATGCAACTGTGGCAAGGAAGATTTAAAAAATCTCTGTCAAAAACGACCAATGACTTCAACTCCTCAATATCCTTTGATTCCCGTATGTACCGTCAGGATATTGCAGGCTCAATAGCTCACGCAACAATGCTGGGCGAAACGGGAATAATCAAAAAATCACAAGCCGATAACATCGTCAGAGGCTTGAAGGATATCCTCGGTGATATTGAAGCAGGCAAGCTGACCTTTGACCCCGACTGTGAGGATATCCACACCTTCATCGAGGGAGAGCTGACAAAGCGTATCGGTGACGACGGCAAGCGTCTGCACACGGCAAGAAGCCGTAACGACCAAGTAGCAGTTGACATCAGGCTGTATCTGCGTGGTGAAACGGATATACTCATAAAGCTCCTTGAAAAGCTGGTCTGCGTCATTTCCGACAAGGCACTGGAGTACTATGACACCGTTATGCCCGGCTACACGCATTTGCAGAGGGCACAGCCGATAACCTTCGGTCATCATCTGCTTGCCTACGGCGAGATGTTTATGAGGGATATCGCAAGACTCAGGGACTGCAAGAAGAGAATGAACCAAAATCCGCTCGGCTCCTGTGCCTTGGCAGGGACTACATATCCGATCGACCGATTTATGACAAGCGAGCTGTTGGGCTTTGACGCACCCACAAGCAACTCCCTTGACGGAGTTTCCGACAGGGATTTCTGTATGGAGCTTGCCGGCGATCTGTCCATAGTGATGGTCCATCTGTCAAGATTTTCTGAGGAGATGATAATGTGGTGCAGCTGGGAGTTCAAGTTTGCGGAGCTTGACGATGCGTTTTCAACAGGCTCTTCGATTATGCCTCAGAAAAAGAATCCCGACATTGCGGAGCTTGTCAGAGGAAAGAGCGGAAGAGTATTTGGTGATACAATGGCACTGCTGACCGCTATGAAGGGCATAGCACTTGCCTACAACAAGGATATGCAGGAGGACAAGGAGGCTGTGTTTGACGCAGTTGATTCCGTCAAGATGTGCCTGACTGCATTTACTCCGATGCTTGCCACAATGACGGTGCTGAAAAACAAGATGAGAAGTGCCGCAGCAGGCGGATTTATCAATGCTACCGACTGTGCTGACTACCTCACAAAGAAGGGTGTGCCGTTCCGTGACGCATACAAGGCAACAGGTGCTTTGGTTGCAAGGTGCATAGACCTCGGCACCGACCTTGAGGGACTTCCGCTTGAAGAATATCAGGCTGTACACCCCGTCTTTGACGAGGGAGTGTATGAGGCTATAAACCTTGAAAAGTGCGTGGCGGACAGAACCTCCTACGGCGGTCCCGCACCCGAAAATGTACGCATACAGGCAGAAAATCTAAAGATAAGAGTTAAGGAAAATCAACTATGATAAAAGTAGGTGTCATCGGTGCAACAGGCTATGCAGGTGCGGAGCTTGTTCGCCTTATCACAACTCACCCAAAAGCTGAGGTAGCCGCAATAAGCTCAGTGAGCTTTGAGGGCAAAAAGCTGAGTGAGGTATACAAAAGCTATATAAATATAAATGATATGATTTGTGAAAACGCAGAGGCAGTTGTTGAAAAGTCGGACGTTGTATTTGCCGCACTTCCGCACGGACTGAGTCAGGAGCTTGCAAAGATCTGCTGCGACAGCGGAAAATTCTTTATCGACCTTGGTGCGGACTTCCGTCTGAAAAGTGAGGACGAGTACAAGGAGTGGTACAACGGCGAGTACATACACAAGGAGCTGCACGAGCAGGCAGTTTACGGCTTGCCCGAGTTTTTCAGGGATAAGATACGGGGTGCAAGGATAATCGCCAACCCCGGGTGCTACACCACCTGCTCTCCGCTGGCTATTGTGCCGGCACTTGCGGCAGGAGTTATCAGTACTCACGGAATTATTTGCGACTGCAAGAGCGGTGTCACAGGTGCAGGCAGAGGGCTTTCTCAGGGAAGCCACTACCCCGAGCTGAACGAGGGCTTCCACCCCTACAAGGTTGCCTGTCACCGTCACACACCGGAGATCGAGCAGACCCTGGGATATTTTGCAGAGGAAAAGGTAACGATAACCTTTGTTCCGCATCTTCTCCCCGTGAACCGTGGCATACTTGCAACCTGCTATGCTCCGCTGAAAAGGGATATCACTATGCAGGAGCTGAGAAAGATCTATGAGGATTTTTATGCAGGTGAGTATTTTATCCGCCTGCTGGACGAGGGCAGTGTTGCCGATATCCACAATGTGAGATACAGCAATTTCTGTGACATCTCCCTTCATCTTGACAAACGTGCAGGGCTTATGGTTGCGGTATCGGCAATTGACAATATGGTAAAGGGTGCTGCCGGACAGGCTGTGCAGAATATGAATATACTCTTTGGTCTGGACGAAAAGACAGGGCTTGAAATTGTTCCTCCTGCGTTTTAAAAGCGAGGTATT
>CACYCD010000314.1 GCA_902772755.1 uncultured Ruminococcus sp. | reverse complement strand
ACAGGCAGGGAGTACACTCCAAGGGATTTTTGTGAATTGATTGACTTTGCTTCAACAAGCTGTTACGACACCGATATCAGCTATGTGGAGGGTGCAATAGCCGTAAGAAAGCTGAAAGAGCTTGGTGCTGTCTGTCCCGAAAAAGCAGTAGATATCGGAACGCTGGGTTTTAGAACTATATCCGACCGTTTCAGCCGCTCAAAAAAGCTGACTGAGCGTGTTATGTACACAGATGACGGAAGAGTATTTGTAAAAATTCGGGCAAATTCAGAGGCGAATTATGGCAGTAAATAAACAGAAAAAAATTAAGTATATCGGCACTGTAATATCGGTACAGCCCCGATCAAATGTGTGGAGATACAGACTTGACAACCGCAATCACAGCACAACGGGGTACAATCTGTTTCTTGAGGGTATTGCCGATGACGTGGAAGGTCGGTTTTCCGTGGCTATTTCGGAAAAACAGCAGGAAAAGCTGAGGTGTCGTATCGGTGATACGATCAGCGGAACTGCCTGGACAAAAAAATATCCTCAGTGGGAATATGCCGACTACTACAGAGCAGGAGCTTTAAAAAAGCTCAAAGCAGTTATCACAGCGGAAGAATCCGCTCACCCGTGGAACGGGGAAGTTCCGCAGTTGTCAGTGTACGATGAGCGTGGCTGCCGAATGTTGGATACCCGCACCTACAAGGGAAAATGCTTCACCTGCAAATGGGCGTGTATGGCAAATGTCACGATCGAGTACGATTGGGGCGTCAGGCAGAAGTTCAGGTTTGAGAGCTTCTGCTACGGTCCTAAAAATTGTCCCTTGTATAAACGTGGGAAGCCGAGACCTGTCCCATATAAGGGTTGGGATCCGGATTATGACGACGGCTTTTTTGACGAGATATGCACAGAACGAAGAGGCGACGAGGACTAGTCAGCTCTGTTCCACTAAGCGTAGGTTGCTTCCTGTTTGTCTTTATGATAAGATGAACGTGAGAGGAGGCAAGAACGTGAACAAATATGTAACGGGAGCTGTTATACGCAGACTGCGTGAAGACAAAAATATGACACAAGAGGAACTTGCCCAAAAGCTTTATGTCAGCAGTAAGGCTGTGAGCAAGTGGGAAACCGGACGAGGCTTCCCCGATATTAGCCTGATAGAACCGCTGGCAGGTGCGTTGGACATATCGGTTATCGAGTTACTGTCGGGTGAAAATATCATCAACAAAAACCGTCACTCAAATATGCTCAGGTGCAAGCTGTACGTTTGTCCGGTCTGCGGAAATGTTATCAGCTCAATAGGAGAAGCGGTGGTAAGCTGTTGCGGTATCACCTTGCCACCGTCAGAGCCAGAGCCTGCGGACGCCGAGCATAATATCAGGGCAGAGATAGTTGAGGACGAATACTGCGTTACGTTGGATCACCCTATGACAAAGGAACACTACATTTCTTTCATTGCGGCAGTATCGGATAACGGCATTCAGCTGGTGAAGCTCTATCCCGAAGGAAACGCTCAGGCATATTTCAAAATCAACCGTGTAAAAAAGCTGTACGCTTTCTGCAACCGCCACGGAGCGTTTGAAAAAATCTAAAAAACACCTCTGATGACTAAGTGCGGTCATCAGAGGTGTTTTTGACTGATCATTCCAGTGACAGATCTTCATCGGTCAGGACTATCTCTCCGTTATTCTGTTCATATTCCTTTATCTTTTGCTTTACAAGTGTTTCTATCATATTGTTTAGTGAACGGTTTTCCAATTCCGCAATTTTTCTGATTTTAGCATTGTCGGAAACAAGAAGTCTTAGTGTAAACGGTGTTTTTATAACAGGCATACTGATACCTCCTTAACGGAGAAATGATACCATTTAGAATTATTTTTGTATGCAATCTACTTGATATCATAATGAAATCATATTATAATATTCAAAAGATTTTTTGTTATGGGAGGTAAAATATGACATTATACACTGTAAGTCTTTTCGGTCACAGGCATATAGAATATGCAGGCGAGGTGGAAAGACAGCTGGAGGAAAAAATCGAAGAGCTTGTACGCACTAAGGAATATGTTGAGTTTTTGATTGGGCGAGAGGGGGAGTTTGACATTCTTGCGGCATCTGTTATAAAACGAGTGATAAAGCACACAGGCTTGGGCAACTGTTCTCTGGTGCTTGTACTGCCATATATGAAAGCTGAATTTGCCAATAACGAACAGATGTTCTTGGATTACTATGATGAAGTTGAGATCTGTGAACGTTCGGCGGCGTCACATTACAAAGCCGCCATGCAAATACGCAACAGGGCTATGGTGGACAGGTCAGATCTTGTGATAGGGTGTATTCAGAACAAATACGGAGGTGCATTCAAAACAATTCAGTATGCTGAAAAACAGGCACGGCTGTACGGGAAGGAGATATTTCTCATTTCCGGCTCTTATCGTCCATAATAATAAAAAAGTATCTCCATTTTTTTAAAAATTTTAATTGCAAGTTTT
>CACYCD010000313.1 GCA_902772755.1 uncultured Ruminococcus sp. | reverse complement strand
TTCCTGACGGCTGTCGCCCTCGGTGGTGTGAGCAAGCACAGACATAGCCATATAGAGGTTGGTGGGGGAGTAGACGGTGTTTTCCTCTGTGCTGTCGGAGCGTGAGAGAAGCTCGGTCATCAGCTTTTTGTAAAACGGAGCTGTCTTGTCAACTGCATCGTCAACTGCTTTCAGACGGTTTTCTCGTTCGTCCCACCATTTTTCCGATTCTTTGTCGGTTTGGTTGGTGTATTCCTCAAAATCGGGATATTTAGCAGTTTTTTTGTCCTTGTAGACTGCTATCTCAAAACCTTTGTCTGTGACCTTCTGAGCAGGCTTGCCGGAGCTGTTGCCGGTCGGTTTGCTGAGTTGGCTGAGTCCGACAGCACCTGCGGTGCAAAGCACAACTGCGGCACAAGCTGCGGCGATAACCCCTCTGTGACTCTTTTTCTTCGTTTTTGTACGAAGTTCATTTGCCGAGCTGATGTACTCGTCCTTCACCTTTCCTACAGCATCGGAGATATCTTCTTTTTTCATATTACACCTTCCTTTTTTAATAATTCAGCAAGCTGTTTTCTGGTTCTGAACAGTATGCTTTTGATTTTTGACTGACTGTATCCTGTAATTTTGGAAATATACTCAATGCTGTCCGCAAAGTAGTATCTGCACATAAATATATCACGCTTAGTTTTTGGCAGATTATCCAAAAAACGGTTAAGTACCTCTGCAAGCAGGGTGTTTTCTGCTTCTGTCTGTGGGTCGTTCTGTGAGCCAATGCACTCTGATAATTCATCTAAAGAAATATCATAGCTACCGCCACCACGTTTTTTGCCGTTTTTACGGCGGTATCTGTCAATGGCAAGACACCTTGTTATCCTTGACAGATAGGCGGAATAATTGTCGGGTCGGTTGTCGGGTATGCTTGTCCACACCCTAAGGTAAGTATCGTTCAGCACCTCCTGACTGTCCTCGATGCAGTTTAAGATGTTATAAGCGATCTTGACAAGATAATTTCTGTATATTTTATCTGTTTCGGTAATTGCCTGTTCGTTGCGGTCCCAAAACATTTCTATTATATCCGTGTCCGTCATAACGACCTCCTTCAGAGATGCTCTTACTTATAATGACGCAAAAAATCAGAATCGGTTGCAATATTAGTATACACTAAAAAATCTTTTTCTGTCAATTATAATATCTTGCATATTGGTGACGAATAGTGTATAATTATGTCGGAGCTGATTTGTTATGGAAAAACGTATTGTAAGATTGATAATAGGCAAAACCGGCGGCAACGCCTCACGCTCTGCCGTTAATTACAAGATCTCTCTGCCCTCAAAATGGATAAAGCAGATGCAGATGGGTGACAGCCCTGTTGAGCTGAGCTTTGACGGCGAACGGATAATAATTTCTCCCGTTAAAACTATGGAGCAGTTCATTAGAGAGGGTCTGTCAAAAAAACATACCTTGGTCAAGCTGGAGTACTACAGCGGTAAGAACCTCTGCACCGAGATCTGTGCCGATTACACTGACAAGGTTATTTCACACAAGGACCATACCGAAAGCTTCCTGCTGAAAGCCTTCGGCAATAACAACAATCCCGACTGGAACGATTACCTTGATTTTTTGCAGGAGAGGTGTATCCCCAAAAATCGTGCCGGCTTGCCGTATTATCTCGATGCCATAGGTGCAGCCGAGTATGAACCGCTGAAGATAATCGCAAGAACACAGGGAAAAATGGCAGAGGATAATTTTCGCCTTAGATGGGAGAAATTGAAATGAAGATAACATACGTACCCAAGGCACTTATCGGTGAAAAGGTTGCGGCAGGAAGTCAAGAGAAATGGTACGACCCTGCCACGGACTGCTGGAACAAAGCCGACCTGTACGGCTATGAGGGCTTTGCGGAGGCTCTGGTTTCTGTTTTATTGGAAAAATCAAATATAGAGAAGGAAACTCCGTTTACCTTTGTGAGATATTCTCCCCAAAAATTCAATATCAGAGGGGCAAACCGCACAGGCTGTTCCTCAAAGAACTTTTTGAAGAAAAATCAGCTATTGGTAACCATCAACGGATTATTTAAAAAATATTACGGTACCCCCTTGGAGCAAAAGCTGAAGCATTTTTCGAGTAAAAAAAATCAGCTCGGCTTTATCGCCGAACAGACTAAGGAGATCACAGGACTGGAGCAGTTTGACAAATACCTGACACTGCTCATAGAAACAGACGCCCTGTTTTTAAACACGGGAAGGACGTTTGATAATATTTCCGTGATATATGATTTGAATGAAGAAAAATTTTTGTACAGTCCCATCTTCAACAACGGCAGTGCCTTGCTCTCGGATATGCTCAACTATCCGGCAGAAGAAGCTGCCGAGGATATTATTCCTCAGTGCCGTGCCTTGCCGATGGATACCGGCTTCAACCGTCAGGCAAGGGCAATAAACTCTCTGTACGGCAAGGTGCTGAAAATGCCGTATATTACCACAGTGGAGCTGTCTGCAATTATGCTGCCGATCTTGGAGTATTACCCACAGTCACTCCGCCCCGTCATTGCCGACAGAGTACAGAAGTGCTTGGAAAACAGACAAACCGCCCTGCAGCTGCTGTAGGGCGGTTTCGGATTTTTAATTGTTTTATTTTGTCGTAACAAAAACAGATATAGCGTTATGCTTTAGGAATGTTCTGATACCATTCTCGGCGAAGCGGAATCTATTTCCTCATAAAAAAGCGTATCAACAACAGCAATCAATTGATTATTTTTGTTTGTAATTTTGACATCATAAGCTCTGAATAATAAGATTTCTCCGGTAAAAAATTTACCGTCAAATTCGAGAGTTAAGTTTTCAGACATCAATTTAAATGCTTCTGTGGCGGAGGATTCGTCCGTAAAAACAACTCTATTGACAATCTTTCCATGAATCGATGCCGATTCAAACAAATCATCTTCACTTACCATCCCACCGAAGGGTTTACGATTGCAACAAGCTTCCTTTGTGTCTATAACATAGATTGTTGTTGAACGGTTTTTGCTTTGGTTCGCCTTTGTGAAAATAAGATGTTCATCACAATTATTCAAAGCGGTATTTTCTGATTTTAAAAAATCGTGTAACGTCATTTTAATCTCCATAATG
>CACYCD010000312.1 GCA_902772755.1 uncultured Ruminococcus sp. | reverse complement strand
TCTTGCGGTGCTGTCGGCAGTCGCAGTCATATCAATAATTATCCGCAGACGCAGCGGCAAAAGCTGCTCCTGCAGCTGCGAAAACTGCCAATTTAAATGCAACAAAAAATAAATGCTGTGAGGGTGCAGAGAACAAAGCTCCGTATCCTCACAGCTTTTTTTGATTTATAAAATTTATGCGTCAAGGTCACCGTTCATATTCTTTAGGGAATCAAGGGTGATACGGCAACCCGGCTTGATGTGTTGCATTATGAATTTCATAATATTTTCGGGTACACCGACACAACCGCCCGTGTAAGTGCGGTTCACTCTGAAGCAGTGGAAGAAGAACGCAAAACCCTTTTCTTCCTCACACTCGGAGTTGTATCCCATATTGAGGACATACTGATAGGCATAATCATAGTCTGCGATATGCTCGCTGTTCTCCTTGTCCAGCGTTGGCAAATCCTTGATGTTCACCAGCTCATTGAAGTGCATACCCTTGCGTGCATCACCCGACCAGTAGTAATTTTCATCAACCTTTGTGTACTCCATCTGACAGCCGGGGTCATCTGCAAGCCCGAAGGCTTTGTCAATGGTAAAGGTTCCCACGGGTGTATAGCAGTCGTTGATGTTGGCATCGCCCAGACCGTCAAGCCCGATAAATCCCGGAGTGGCAATGAGCTGCTGCCACTTGCCGTCCTCTGACTTTTCGTGCATTGTTATGTATGCGGTGGTCTTGTCAACACCTGCCACCACAATAAGCTGTTCCGTATCCTTGACAGCATCAAGCTTTGTCACCCATTCCGGAGACTCCCTGACCTCCTGCTCTGTAAAATACAGCTCACTCTCACTTGCTTTGGCGGCATCTCCGCTGACCTGTGCCGTCCCCTGCTTCTCCGCACATCCCGCCAAAGCCGAAGCAAGCACAACAACAGCAAGCACCGCCGCTATAAATTTCTTAAACATTGTCGTGACCCTTTCCGAAAATTATTTACGCAAAATCCTATGTCAAATGAAGTCTTTCCATCAAAGCCTCCTGCAATACGGCGGAAAAGTTGATGTGTTCACGTTCCGACATAGTGTTGAGCCAATTTGGGATAGTCAGAGTTTTTTTGACCGATTTGTTATCAAAATATCTTCTGTATTCCAATGTGTCTGCCGCTATCAGCGTAGCAAGCTCGTTATCACCGAGTTGTAAACTGCGGATATCCGTAGGGGGAGCTATAGGGATATTTTCTTCTTCATAAGTGTAAAGCATAATATTCAGAGCGTCCTCCGCCATTTCCACAGCCTCCGCAAGCGTACCGCCCTGTGTATAGCACCCCGACACATCGGGAAAGCTCACCGAATAACCGCCGCTCTCCTCCTCATGAAAAATAGCAGGATATACATACTTAGCCATAGCAAAACTCCTTTTTGTTTTTGAGGCAAGCAATAATATGCATTATTCTATTCCGGCATCTCTTTTTATTGCTTGTACAGTGCCTGTTGCCGCTTCTTCCGAATTATGCCTGCCAACAGAAAAATATTTTTTTGTTTTGGGGCTGAACCAAACTTCGTGTCTTTTTCCCTCTCGATAAAGCACACAGCCATTCTTTTTAAGTAGCTTTTTAAGTTCACCGTACCTCAAATCACTCACCTCTGTCTTAATTATATACGTGTTTGCACGTATTGTCAAGAGTTTAAATATACTTGTATATCAAGGATTTTCGACTTAAAAGGGCTGTGAAGGATCGAACTTCACAGCCTGATTATTTTATCTGAGCGACTTATGGATAATTTTTCCGCTGATGGTTTTGGGCATTTCGTTGGTGAAAACGAGGTACTGGATATGCTTGTAGTCGGCGAGCTTGTCGTTTACGAAGGCTTTCAGCTCACGTTCGAGGTCTTTGGTTTCTTCGGTGCCGTCTACGGTTTTGACGACTGCTTTGATAGCCTGTCCTCTGAGGTCATCGGGAACGCCCACTACGGCACATTCCATAACGGCAGGGTGCTTTATCAGCATATTTTCTATTTCAAAGGGTCCCACACGGAAGCCCCTTGTTTTGATCACATCGTCAATTCTTCCCACATAGTGGAAGCTTCCCTCTTCGTCCCTGTAGCCTGTGTCGCCCGTGTGGTAGTAGCCGTTTCTCCACACGTGTGAATACAGCTCGGTGTCTCCGCAGTAGCCCATAAAAATCCCGTACTGCTTTTCTTTCGGAAATACGACAATTTCTCCGACTTCGCCGGTGGGAAGCTCGTTGCCGTCCTCGTCAACTATTCTTGCATCATAGAGCGGTGTGGGCTTGCCGAGGGACTCACTGCCGGCTTTGTCGCCGACAAGGTTCGCAAGCATAAGCACCGATTCCGTCTGACCGAAGCCTACCATCAGATCCAGCCCTGTCTGAGCCTTCACCTGATCGGCTACCTCGGGGTTGAGTGCCTCGCCTGCGGTCGTGATGTATTTCAGCTTTGAAAGGTCGTACCTCTGCATACCTCTCTTGATGAAATATCTGTACACGGTCGGCGGAGCACAGAAGGAAGTAACTCCGTATCTCTCGATTATTTTCAGCAGGTTTGCAGGTGAAAAGTTGTTGAAATCATAGACCATAACGGCACAGCCACACAGCCACTGACCGTAGATCTTTCCCCATGAGGCTTTGCCCCAGCCTGTTTC
>CACYCD010000311.1 GCA_902772755.1 uncultured Ruminococcus sp. | reverse complement strand
GACAGAGGCGTTATTGAGAGGAACGATCTTGTGGGCTTTAACTTTACCACTGTTCCCTCAGTGCTGATAGAGCTGGGCTTTATGAGCAACCCCGAGGAGGACGAGCTGATGTGGGAGACGTCCTTCCAGCAGAAAATGACCGATGGAATAATAAACGGAATTACAGAATACAGAAAGAGAATGAAAGAATGAGGTGAGAATTATGGCAGATAAGGCAAGACACGCTCAAAAAAGCCATAAGGGTTTGGTGGCGGCAATAATAATCATTATCCTGCTTGCAGGTGCAGGCGTAGCAGGCTATTATTACCGTGACGAGGTAGTAAAAACGTACAATTCCGTGGTGGATAAGATAATGGGTCAGGACACAGCTGAGACTACGGCGACTGCAGCCGCAACCGAGCAGGGCAACGTTGAAGTTACTGAGCCGGCAACAGTGGCAGTTGACCCGACAACACAGAAGGCTCGTGAGATAGTGGCACGTATGGGCGAAAACGAAAAGATATGTCAGCTCTTTGTTGTCACTCCCGAACAGCTCACAGGTGTTTCGCCTGTAACAGTTGCAGGTCCCACCACAAAAACACAGCTGAAAAAATACCCTGTCGGCGGTATCGTCTACTTTGAGCAGAACAAGGCTGATGACAAGAGCTTTAAAACAATGGTGAAAAAGACAAAGACCTTCAGCAAAACTCCGCTGTTCATTATGGAGAACGGCGAGGAAGAACTCTTCACATACGAAGAACAGATAAAAACCTCCGAAAAGCTGACAAAGGACAGCACAGGCGACAAGGCTTTGCAGGCGTTCAAGGAGGGAGCAAGGGTACTTCTTATGCCCAAAAATCTTGAAAAGACAGTCAAGCGGTTCGCCGATGCAGTTGAGAGCGGAGAACTTGACAGCCTTGCAGTAAATTCAGCTGTGACGGATATCATCAAGCTGAAGATCAGCAACGGAATAATAGAGTGATTTCACACATAATACACAACGGTAGCACGGCGGTGTTGCCCTTGTGTGTATTAGGGATATCTATGTGTATAAGGGGCATATATGATAAAACTGGTAGTATTTGATTTGGACGGCACACTTGCCAACACAATTGCAGATCTGGCTGACGCCACAAACTACGGCTTGCAGAAGGCAGGTCTGCCTGTTCACCCTGTTGAGAGCTATACGCAGTTTGTCGGCAGCGGTCTGGATTTCTTGGTTTCCAGGGCGACACCGCCCGATACAGCCCCTGAACTGCTTTCGACAGTCAAAGAGGGCTTTAACGAATATTATGCCGAGCATTCCCTTGACAAAACGATAGCTTACAGGGAGGCAGTCGAGCTGCTTGACCGTTTGGCGATGAATGAGATCATGACAGCCGTTCTGTCCAACAAGCCCGATAAATATGTAAGCGGCATATTGAAAAAGATCTTCCCCGATCACCGATTTGATGTTGCTTGGGGGAAAAAGGACGATTTTGCGATAAAACCCGACCCGACAGCCCTGAATGCCATAGTTGCAGTCGCAGGCGTGAACAAGGCTGAGTGCCTTTATGTGGGGGACAGTGATGTTGACTGCCTCACCGCTCAGAATGCAGGTGTAAAATGCTGTGGTGCCGCCTGGGGCTTTCGTGGCAGAGAAGAGCTTGAAAAAGCAGGTGCAGACTGCGTGATCGACACCCCATGGGAGCTTCTGGAGATAATAAAGAATGAAGAGAAATTATCAGAAAGAGCTTGACAGACTGACGGAAGCAAATCAAGGTGCAGGTATCGTCCCGACCTTGTTGCTTCACAGCTGTTGTGCCCCCTGCAGCAGTTATGTCATAGAATATCTAAGCAGCTTTTTCAGACTGACAGTGCTGTACTACAATCCCAATATAGGGGAGCAGTCAGAGTATTTCAAACGGCGTGACGAGCAGAAACGGCTCATCGCAGAGATGCCTGTGAAATATCCCGTCAGCTTTATTGACGGCGAGTATGAACCGCAGGATTTTTATAACGCAGTAAAGGGTCTTGAAGCCGAGCCTGAGCGTGGGAAACGCTGTTCGGTGTGCTTTGCCCTTCGGCTGGGCTATACTGCAAAAATCGCAGAAAAACACGGCTTCGACTATTTTGCGACAACCCTCACCCTCAGCCCGCTGAAAAATGCAGAGGTCATAAACACCATCGGAGAGAGTATTCCCTGCCGTTCAAAATATTTGCCCTCCGATTTTAAGAAGCGTGAGGGATATAAAAGAAGTATTGTGCTTTCAGCCCGATACAGCCTATATCGACAGAATTATTGTGGCTGTATTTTTTCAAAGAGGGCATTTTAGAGTAATATACAGGAGGTAAATTATGCTTCAAATCAAAGATATCCAAAAGCACTACCGCACAGGTGATTTGTTTCAGCGTGCTTTGGACGGGGTGAGCATTACCCTGCGTGACAATGAATTTGTTGCTATCCTGGGTCCCAGTGGCTCGGGAAAAACAACACTTCTGAATGTGATAGGCGGACTTGACCGCTATGACAGCGGAGAGCTGATCATCAACGGTATCTCCACGGTGAAATACCGTGACAGGGATTGGGACTCCTACCGCAACCACACTATCGGCTTTGTGTTCCAGAGCTATAACCTTATTCCGCATCAGAGCGTGCTTTCAAATGTTGAGCTTGCACTCACGATCAGCGGAGTTTCCAGAGCGGAGAGAAAACGCCGTGCCAAGGAAGCCCTTGAAAAGGTAGGTCTGGGCGAACAGGTCCACAAAAACCCCAATCAGATGTCAGGCGGTCAGATGCAGAGAGTGGCAATAGCTCGTGCTTTGGTGAATGACCCCGATATCCTGCTTGCAGACGAGCCGACAGGTGCTTTGGACAGTGAAACCAGTATTCAGGTCATGGAGCTTCTCAAGGAGGTTGCAAAGGACAGACTGGTAGTAATGGTGACGCATAACCCCGAGCTTGCCGAAACCTATGCAAACAGGATCGTTAAGCTCAAGGACGGAAAGATAATTGACGACACCAATCCCTATCAGCCCGAATCTGCCGAAGAAAAAGCTCCCGAGCATAAGAGTATGGGCAAATCCTCTATGTCAAGGCTCACCTCACTGTCGCTGTCCTTCAACAATCTGAGGACGAAGAAGGGCAGAACCTTCCTCACCTCTTTTGCAGGCTCAATAGGAATTATCGGCATTGCCCTGATACTTGCACTCTCAAACGGAGTCAACGACTACATCACAAATATACAGAAGGATACGATGTCATCATATCCGATCTCGATCGAGGCGATGACTATGGACTTGACTGCCATGCTCCAGGAAACCTCTGCCATGAGTGCGGCTGCGGACAAAAAAGCAGATCATAAGCTTGACAAGATATACTCCGATAACAAGGATATAGAGAGCACGTCAAAAATCAGAAACAGCATCACCGAGAACAACCTCACAGCTTTTAAGCACTATCTCGATGATGAGGACAGCGAGATACACAAGTATGTGGGAGAAAACGGTATACTCTACAAGTATGATACAAAATTTGCCGTTTACACCTATGACACTGACGACAAGCTGATAAACACCGACGGCAGTTCCCTTAATGAGAACAACGAGTCGGGCAGGATAGTTTCAAACATGTCAACAATGGGTTCAACCTCAATGGATATGGCTTCTGACCAGAACTATGCAGTCGGCACCTCAAACAACTTTGGAGAAATCATCACCAAAGCCAACGGCAAGGGAGTAAGTGCCGCTGTCAAGAGGACTTATGACATTGTATACGGCAGTTATCCTCAAAATTATGATGAGGTAGTGCTGGTGCTTGACCGCAACAACGAGATACCTGCCACAAAGCTCTATCAGCTGGGTCTGCTCCCCAGCAAGGAGTACAAGGACTATATGAAGAAGATAGACGAGGGCAAGGAAGTCAAGATGAAGTCCCAAAGCTGGAGCTATGAGGATTTCTGCAAAAAGGAGTTCTATCTTATCCCTGCCTGTGACCTCTATGCAAAGAACAAAAACGGTAACTTTGAGTTTATCTCCTCCGACAGCTCCAAGTTTGACAAAATTCTTAAAAATGCCGTAAAATTGAAGATAACGGGTGTTATAAGACCCAAGGAGGACAACGACAATCCCCTTATCAACAGGCTTGTAGCATACACCGGCGAGCTTACTGATTACCTCATTGACCACACCGAAAAGAGCGAGGTCGTCAAAGCTCAGCGTGACAGCGAGGACGTGAACGTCCTTAATGGTATGAGGTTCAGCCCAAGCAATGACAAGGATAAAATCAAGGATGCAAAGATCTATATCCAGAATATGGGCATATCCGAAAAAGCCGAATTTACCCTGAATATGATGAAGGGAGTATACGGCGAGGATTCCAAGATGTATCAGCAGATGACTGCAATGGATGAGCAGGCGTTGGCAAAAATTATGGATCAGTACCTCAAAAAGCCACAGGACGAAGTGATGCTGTCAATCTACGATACCTACATTTCAACAGGCGACTATGACGACAACCTCAAAGCGTTTGGCGTTATCAGCCGTGACACGCCCACCTCGATAAACATCTATGCAGATACCTTTGAAGCAAAGGATAAGATCTCTGAGGCTATAGAAAATTACAACAAGACCGTAGAGGACGAGGATAAGATCACCTATACCGACTATGTAGCCCTGCTTATGTCGTCTGTAACAACTATAGTGAATGTTATCACATACGTGCTTATAGCATTTGTTGCGGTTTCTCTGATAGTTTCTTCAATTATGATAGGCATTATCACCTACATCTCCGTGCTTGAACGAACCAAGGAGATAGGCATACTCCGTGCTATCGGTGCATCAAAGAAGAATATCTCACAGGTGTTCAATGCAGAGACCTTCATCATCGGCTTGCTGGCAGGCGTAATAGGCATAGGAATAAGTCTG
>CACYCD010000310.1 GCA_902772755.1 uncultured Ruminococcus sp. | reverse complement strand
GACCGATGACTATTCCGTCAACAATAACACCGACCGCATTTGCAACCGATGACAACACATAAGCCAGAAGCGAGGCGGAGAAGGTGTTTCTGAGTATTCGGTTTTCTGTTTTTGTTTTCCTGAAAATCATAGCTGTTCGCCCTTATACAAGATATCAATACAATTATACCATAATAATATATAAAAAAACACCCCTAAAATAAAAATTTTGGGGTGTAAATATGATTATTTTTCTGTATACCACTTGCGGTAAATTCCAGCCAGAACAGCACCCGAGATATTGTGCCATACAGAGAACAAAGCTCCCGGCACAGTCGCCATAGCAAGCTGTGGAAATGCTGTGCCTGCGAGAGTTGTGGCAAGACCTGAGTTCTGCATACCTATCTCTATTGAGAGTGCCTTAGTCTTAGCTTTGGAGAGCTTCAATGCTTTACCAAGACCAAAGCCACACAGATAACCCAGGAGATTATGGAGGATCACTATATTAAGTACCAACGCACCGCTTGTATATATTTTTTCTGCATTGTGAGATACCACCGCTGCAACAATAAGACAGATCGCAATTGTGGAAAACATCGGCAATACCGCAACAAGCTTTTCCGTAAATTTCCCGAAAAATCTGTTGATAATAAATCCAAGTGCGATGGGTATCAGGATTACTTCCACAATAGTCAAAAACATCGATACAACATCTACCTCTACTGTTTTTTGCAGGAGCAGGTAGGTAATAGCAGGAGTGACTATCGGAGCGAGCAGAGTATTGACGCTTGTCATAGAAACAGACAGAGCCACATCACCCTTTGAAAAATATGTAATCACGTTGCTTGCCGTACCGCCGGGGCAGGTTCCCACAAGGACTACTCCTGCAGTAAGTGCAGGGTCAAGGTCAAACACCTTGCACAGAATAAAAGCCAGTGCCGGCATTATGATAAACTGTGCAGTACAGCCGAGTATGATATCCCTTGGACGTTTGAATATCAATGCAAAATCCTTCGGCTTCATTGTAAGACCCATACCAAACATCACTACCATCAAAAGGTAGGTGATCCAAGAGGTGTCTATCCATAGTGATGAAGAAGGTACAAGCAGTGCCAATGCTGCCACGGCAAGTACGATTAGTGCCATATATTTTCCAAAAGCGTTGCTGATCTTTTCTAAAGTATTCATCATATCACCTTTTGTCAAAGAGTCGGTTTTTCGTATCTATTATAATAATAGTCCATAGCAAGACTGTCATTTCCGATGAGCTGGAGCATTCCTCCTGTCTGCCAGCGAAGGATCTCGCTTTCCTTGTAGGTTTCATTTGAGGTTTTGTATGCAGCGTTTGAAACCACGTGAATTTCGGGAACATTATTTTCCAAAGAATACTTCATAAACTCTGCCTCAAACAGCAGAGATCCCCACGCTATATGGTAACTGCTGCTGATAATTGCAACGGAATTTATCTGAGGATATTTTTTATTGATTATATTGTACGAAAATTCAGCATTGTGGGCAGTCGTGAGTGACTTGTTTTCGATTATGAGTCGGTTCTTTTTAAGACCGTGCTTAACAAGCCATTCACCCATCAAATCAGCCTCGGTAACTCTGTCATTGTTCTTTGCTGTTCCGCCACCCGTGCATACAACATAGGCTTTGGGGTACTGCTTTGAACAGGCAAGAGCAACCTTCAGTCTGCCGATAAGTTCATCCTTCATTGTTCCGTTATCATTCAGCTCAAAGCCGAGAACAACAAGTGCAAGACTGTCATCCTTTGGCAAATCCTTTGGCAGTGAACCTATATTGACCTTCAGCTCATTGTTTGCATAATCCCAATAGTCCATAATATTCTTCCAAAGCTTGCCCTGCTTGCTGTCGATTTTGTCAAGCTCCGAAAGCAGTTCCTTCACCTTGGTATCAGCTTTTTTGTCATAAGAGCCGTGATAGGTTATCAGTTCTTCTATAACAAGATCTGCTGTGCGGTTTTGCAAAATCTCTATGCTTACGGCATTGTTTTGTTTTGAAATTTCAAGAGTATATCTGTATGTCCTGCCGCTATCCTTTACGGTCAGCTCAGAGCTTCCCGGTTTATTTGACTTAATATGCAGGGTGTCTGCTTCAATTGAAGCAACCTCTACATCGGCAAGCTCCGTATCGGCAAGCTCTACTACAGCGTATTTGCTGAGATCAAGACCGTCGGGCAGCTGAATATAGGCTTCTGTAATCATCTCCCCCGGACCGAATATCATATACAATCCAACGGCTGCCACGGGAACAGCAATTCCTGCCAATCTTTGCCAAACAGTCGGAAGGAAAACATAAGTATAAAGCAGTATCTGAAATACACAGAACAGAAAAATAAGGAGATTTTGAACAAATGTAGAAAACGGATTTTCAATTGCTCCGTAACCTATCCATACAAGCAAAACAAATACAGGTGCGAATATAAGCACACTAAGCCAATTCTTCTTTGTGATGAACCAGCCTATGAAGGCTACAGGAAAAGTAAACAGAGTCACAATAAACCAATAGCGATAATAACCGAACAGCTGCCAGCCCATCATATTGAACGGCACCTGAAACAGATAGATCAACGGCTGACTTATCAAAAAGAATGCAAAGGTTTTCAGTGCGGATTCGAGCGGTTTTTTGCAGTTTGCCATAATGATTACAGCAAACAGGATCCACGCTTCGGGTGTTTCACCGACACGATGAATAGCGGTATCACTGAAAATTGGAGTCATCAAAATGATTGCCGTCAATAACGCTGTGCCTACCGCATAGAGTATCACAGTAAGCCAGCTCATCTTGAGTCCGCCGAACAGCTTGTCGGTCGTCTTTTGTAAAATATTCTTGTTTT
Organism: uncultured Ruminococcus sp.; assembly: GCA_902772755.1. Lineage (GTDB taxonomy): Bacteria > Bacillota > Clostridia > Oscillospirales > Acutalibacteraceae > Ruminococcoides. Next base: position 984 of record CACYCD010000310.1, on the reverse strand, counting down.
CCATAAACGGCGTCAGAACCTTTCTGCAAATTCTTGTAATTTTTCCTGAGTTGTGCGGCGGTTGAGTATCTCACCTTCAATGATCTCAGCATTTGGGGCAGATGGCTGCAGGCTTTCAACTGATTTTCCAAAGCCCGAACCGCCCGAGGTGGCAAATAAAACTACCTTTTTTCCGCTGAAATCGTATGCTTCAAGAAATGTGTTAATAATCGTGGGGGCAATGTACCACCAGATAGGAAAGCCAAGAAAAATTGTATCATATTCCGCAATATTTGCGTCAGTATCTGCCAGCTCGGGACGTGAGGTTTTGTCTTTCATTTCCACTGAGCTTCTTGATTTTTTGTTAAGCCAGTTGAGATCTGCCTTCGTGTAGGGTATGGCAGGCTTTATCTCATACAAATCAGTTCCGGCTGCCTGTGCCAAAGCAGAAGCTACCTTGGCTGTTTTACCGCTTGCCGAAAAATACGCAGTCAATTTTTTACTCATAAAAATTCTCCTTTAGAAATGACTTTTATCCTAAAAACCTGTTACGGGCTGCCCATCTTTCCTATAGGGTAATCCACCCTGTAACCGACAATATACTTCTGTATCAGCACCGCATCTGAAATACTCAGTCCGCCACCGTCAATATCGGCTGAGCTTTCACTGAAATACGGCAGACTTATTCCTGCAAGCTGTTTTTGAACGGCGGTAACATCACAGATATTTATGCGTCCGTCACCGTTTGCATCACCGATCATTACATCATCACTCTTGGGAATGACCTCATACTCACCGATATTGAAGCGTGAAACAACATTGGCAGAAATACCTTCATCGGGGAAGTTCTGAATCAATGCTGAAACTTGAAACAGGCTGTCGCAGTTTATCCTATGATGCCATGACTGCTCACGTGTCGATTGTTTTTGTCAGGTTTATGCTCCTGTCCGTTGAACATCGTATAAACGAGGATGACAGAACGGTCGGTGAATTATTTTATCTCAT
>CACYCD010000309.1 GCA_902772755.1 uncultured Ruminococcus sp. | reverse complement strand
CTTGAACACAAGCTTTTTGAAAGTGAGGACGGAGATGCTTTTGCAAAATATGCCGAAACAGGTGCAAATGCCAACGCATATACAAGCTTTGACAAGACCTGCTATCTGTTCTCTGCATCACAGAATTTCAGCGAAAGTCTTGAAATTTTGCTTGACTTCGTTCGTTCACCATATTTCACCGATGAAACCGTTGCCAAGGAGCAGGGCATCATCGGTCAGGAGATCAAGATGTATGACGACTCTCCCGAGTGGAGGGTGATGTTCAACCTCTTTAGCTGCCTGTTTCACAATCACCCCGTAAAAATCGATATAGCCGGTACGGTGGATTCAATTGCAGAGATAACTCCGCAGAAGCTGTACGACTGCTACAACACCTACTATAATCTCAACAATATGGCTCTCTGTGTTTGCGGTAAGGCAAAGCTTGATGAAGTGCTTAGTGTAGTTGATAAGAAGCTTACCAATACCGATGAAGAGCCGAATATCACCAATTATTTTGAAGAAGAACCCGAGGGTGTTGCCAAGACCTATATAGAACAGAGTCTCCCTGTAGCAGTTCCGCTGTTTGAAATAGGCTTCAAATGCACACCAGGCGTTGTCACTCCCACACAAGAGGCAGCCACAGATGTGCTTTTGGGTATGCTTTTCAGTGAAACAAGCGAATTATATCGTGATATGCAGGACAAAGAGCTTATCAATATGACCTTCGGATATGAGGTATTTGAGGGTGAGGGTTTTTATGTCGTCCTCATATCGGGTGAGAGCCGTGATCCGGAGCAGGTGTATAACTGCATAAAGGAGTATATCGGCAAAAAACGCACAGAAGCTCTCAGTGAATCGGACTATAATGAAAACAAGCGTGCAGTCTACGGCGGTGCCGTGTTTGCAATGAACTCAACCGAATCTATTGCAAACAACCTTATGCACGGTCACTTTACCGGCAAGGAGTTTTTCACCTATATTGATGCCGTCAGAAATCTGACCTTTGATGATGTAAAAGACAGATTTGCCGAAATACTCGATTGTGAAAGATCTGCTTTATCGGTGATAAGGTGAGGCAGACTATGAATGTATCATTTCCCGATTTGGGTCTTAGCTTTGATATAGACAGAGTAGCCCTGAAATTTGGTGATATTACCATATATTGGTATGGTGTGATCATAGCAACAGGCTTGATCTTAGCCTGTGCCTATGGATTTGCCCGTGCAAGGTATTTCAAGCTTGACAAGGATAAGCTGCTTAATGTGATAATTGTCGGAGTTGTATGTGCTATAATCGGTGCAAGACTGTACTTTGTTGCCTTCAAATGGCAGGATTATCGTGACCGTCCCATTGATATCCTTTATATAAATAAGGGAGGTCTTGCGATCTACGGCGGTCTTATCGGTGCGATTATCGGCGGAGGAATCTGTTGCAAGCTCCAAAAGCTGAGTTTTCTTTCTGCACTGGATCTGGCGTGCATAGGCTTTCTCATAGGTCAGGGGCTGGGTCGCTGGGGTAATTTTTTCAATCAGGAGGCATTCGGCACACGGACAGAGCTTCCGTGGCGTATGGTAAGCTCAGCCACAGGCAATGTGGGAGTTCACCCCTGCTTTTTGTATGAATCTCTGTGGTGTCTGCTGGGAGTGTTGGTGCTTCACATCATCAGCAAAAGGTCATACCGCTATAAGGGTCAGATCTTCCTGTGCTATATGGTGTGGTACGGCTTTGAACGAATGATAGTTGAGGGCTTGCGTACAGACAGCCTGTATTTGCCGTTCAGCATAATAGGCTATAGACCGAGGGTAAGTCAGGTGCTTTCGTTTGTAATTTTTCTCACAGGTGTGGTTTTGCTCATAGCTTTCAGAAATAAGCGGAATGTTTCTCACGGCGGAAAACACGCAGAAAAAGCTGATAAGGCAAGTTGAACAATAATTGAAAGAATACAACACGAAAATTTTATACCGATTTGTCAATTTGTTTTTAAAAAAATGTTTACAAATCAGTTTTTTATGATATAATAGACATAGCATATCTATTTTAATATGTTTGTATATAGTTGGCAAAGCTGTTGAAAGACAGTGACGCAAAGCTTTAGTGTCTAAGGTATTACTACTATGATTGACTGGCTGCAATTGTTGCGATTTACGCAATAGTTGCGGCTATTTTTATTGAATTTTACTTTTTTTGTATTAGGGAATCCTATCTGCAGCTCCTTTATGTCACAAGATACTTCCTTAATTTAAGGAATATGCCGTTTCTATTTCCTAATGTTTGGAAACGATGTGTATTCATCACCCTGTGTTACTTGGCAGTATGGGAGTTGCTGCTGCCGGGTAAAAACATTTTTAAAATATCTGGAATTTATTCAGATTATGTGTTATAATATCCCTGTTCGTTATGGACAGGATATTATTTTAAATCGGAGAATGAAATGGCTATTATTATTGACGGAAAAAAGGTATCTGCCGATGTAAAAGAGCAGGTGCGTATCGAGACAGAAAACCTCGTTCGGCAGGGAGTACAGCCGGGTCTTGCTGTGATCATTGTAGGCAATGACCCTGCTTCAAGGGTTTATGTAAATAATAAGAAGAAGGCTTGCGAAGCGGTGGGCTTCCTTTCAAGGGAGTATGCACTTCCCGAAACTACAACACAGGAAGAACTGCTGGAGCTTGTCCGCAGGCTCAACGGCGACAAAAGCATTAACGGCATACTGTGTCAGCTTCCGCTGCCAAAGGGACTTGATGAAAAGCAAGTTATTGAGGAGATCTCTCCAATGAAAGATGTAGATGCATTTCATGCGGTTAATGTCGGCAAGATAATGATAGGGGAGTATGATTTTCTGCCCTGCACTCCGGCAGGCGTTATGGAAATGCTCAATAGTTATGATATACCCGTAGAGGGCAAAAGCTGTGTAGTTATAGGCAGAAGTAATATAGTAGGCAAGCCTATGGCGATGCTTCTCCTGCACAAAAACGGAACAGTCACAATAACTCACAGCCGTACAAAAAATCTTAAAGAGATAACCTCGGCTGCGGATATCCTTGTTGCCGCTATCGGCAAGGCAAAATTTGTAACTGCCGATATGGTCAAGGAGGGTGCGGTCGTTATTGATGTGGGTATGAACCGTGATGAAAACGGCAAGCTCTGCGGAGATGTTGATTTTGAAAGTGTTAAGGAAAAATGCTCTGCAATAACCCCCGTCCCCGGCGGAGTGGGTCCCATGACTATCGCAATGCTGATGAAAAACACCTTGAAAGCCTGCAAACTGCAAAATAATCTATAAATCGCCGATAAAAGTCTTGACAAACCTATGACTATATGATATATTAGTATAACCGCATATTGTGGGCAGGTAAGTTGGCACAGCCACGCCCGACAGTAGCGAGTTTTGTATAAAGGATGGTACTGGTATGTACGCAATTATTGCAACAGGCGGTAAGCAGTATAAGGTTACCGAGGGCGAAGAGCTCTTTATCGAAAAGCTTACAGCTGAAAAGGATGACAAGGTTGAGATCCCCGTGATCGCTGTCGGTGATGATAACGGTGCTTTGGATTTCACACAGGGCAAGACAGTAACTGCCACAGTTCTTAAGAACGGCAAGGGCAAGAAGATCACCGTCTTTACCTACAAGCCCAAGAGAGGCGAAAAGAGAAAGATGGGTCACAGACAGCCCTACACAAAGGTTTCTATTGATAAAATCAACTGATGACTGAAATAATTTTCTTTACTGATGACGATGTCCTCACAGGTTTTTCCATGCAGGGTCATACTGAGTTTGCAGATCAGGGCGAGGATATAGTCTGTGCAGCACTTAGCTCAGCAGCGTTTTTGACTGTAAATACAATAACAGATGTGATGTTTTTGGAGCCTGTGTTGCTGAATTGTGTTGACGCACTTATGCAGCTGCAGTTGAGCAGTAAAGATGCCCGTGAAGCCGAGGTACTGTTAAAGGGCTTTAAGCTCCACATCGAAAATCTTGCGGAGCAGTACGGGGACTACATTAAAATAAAAATTCGGAGGTAAGCTATGCTTAAGGTTAATATTCAGCTATTCGCCCATAAAAAAGGTATGGGTTCAACTAAGAACGGCAGAGACAGCGAATCCAAGCGTCTTGGTGCAAAACGTGCCGACGGACAGTTTGTTCTTGCAGGCAACATTCTGGTAAAGCAGAGAGGCACACACATTCATCCCGGTCAGAATGTAGGTATCGGTTCCGATGATACACTTTTCTCAAAGGTTGACGGTATCCTGCGTTTTGAAAGAATGGGCAAAGACAGAAAACGTGCAAGCGTTTATCCTGTTGAGCAGTAATGTAATTAAACAACACCGGGCGGTTTTTATACCGCCCTTTTCCGTTAATGGGAGTGATTACTATGGCAACACCCGACATAAATAAGGGCGAAAAGAAGATAATGGACAACAATCCTGCTGTTGCAAGGGTGAATCTTGTCAATGACCTTATCGGCGGCGAAGAAGGGTCAAAAAGTCTGGGCTACAAGGTGCTGGTCGCAGTGCTTGTCACGTTGATGTTACTGATAGGCGTATTTATGTATGTTTTCGGCAAGTTCATCGCAGGCTCGGTATTTATTGTTGTTGCTGTCATACTCTTTTTTACGACTACAGGCTTGAAATTCAAGAGCAAAAAGTATAAGGTAGACAAAAAGATAGTGGACAAGGTAGAGCCACTGTTTAAAGATTAAGGGTATTACTATGTTTGTTGATATAGCAAAAATTAAGATCAAGGCAGGCAGCGGCGGCGATGGTGCCGTGTCCTTTCATAGAGAAAAGTATGTTGCCTCCGGTGGACCTGACGGCGGTGACGGCGGAAGAGGGGGAGATATCCTCTTTCAGGCTGACAGCAATATCTCTACTCTTGCGGATTTTCGTTACAAAAGAAAATACACCGCTCCAAATGGTGAGAACGGCAAGGGTGACAGACGCTTCGGTAAAAAAGCCGATGATTTGATAATCAGGGTACCAATAGGCACAGTTGTAAAAGATGCCGAATCGGGCAGGATCCTCGCCGATGTTTCGGGAAAAGAGCCTGTGCTTGTTGCCAAGGGCGGAAAAGGTGGTTGGGGCAATACTCACTTTGCCACACCCACAAGGCAAACTCCCAGATTTGCAAAACCGGGTATGCCGGGAGAAGAATTTGAAGTTATCCTTGAACTAAAGCTCCTTGCCGATGTTGGCTTGGTGGGCTTCCCGAATGTAGGAAAAAGCACCCTTGTTTCCGTGGTCAGTCAGGCAAAGCCGGAGATCGCAAACTACCATTTTACCACAATTACTCCCGTGCTTGGGGTCGTATCAATGGGCGAGGGCAACAGCTTTGTTATGGCGGATATCCCGGGACTGATAGAAGGTGCATGGCAGGGAACGGGTCTTGGACATCAGTTTTTACGCCACGTTGAACGATGCCGTATGCTGATACACATTGTTGACGTAAGCGGAAGTGAAGGAAGAGATCCCAAAGAGGATTTTGTAACTATCAATCAGGAATTGAAAAAATTCAATCCCGAGCTTGCAGAACGCAAGATGCTTGTTGCCGGCAACAAATGCGATATGGCTACAGATGAGCAGATAGAGGATTTCAGAAAGTTTGTTGAGGAACAGGGCTACGACTTTTTCCCGATAATGGCAGAAATACACTATGGGGTTGACGCACTGCTCAATAAAACTCTTGAAACCCTGAGCAAATTGCCGCCCATAAGAGAGTATGAACCCGAGCCTGCCCCCATCATACCTGCCGAGGAGATAAACCGCCATGAGGTAAACATAACCGTGAATGACGGTGTTTATTTCGTTGAGGGTGAGTGGCTCTTAAAGGTTATGAAGTCTGTAAATTTTGATGACTATGAAAGCGTAAATTACTTTCAGCGTGTTCTTGAAAATTCCGGTGTGATCGATGCTTTGAGAGATGCCGGCATAGACGAGGGCGATACAGTGTCGATATATGATCTGGAGTTTGAGTTTATAGAGTAATGAGTATGCTGCTTGAAAAGAATTGCGATCCCGAGTTGCTTTCACCGCTTACACTGGCATTCATAGGTGACGGTGTGTATGACCTGTTGGTAAGACAGTACCTTGTTGCACTTGGCAGCCGCCGTGTAGGTGAGCTGAATGCGGCAAAGGTTAAATTGGTAAACTGCAAGAGTCAGGCTGAGATGATGAATAAGATCCT